>NZ_RZSL01000430.1:0-5430 GCF_003997355.1 Mesorhizobium sp. M1E.F.Ca.ET.041.01.1.1
ATGTTGCGCGACGGCAAGGAAATCACCGTGACGGCGACGCCGCAGCCGATGGAGCAGCAGGACGCGCTGGGCAACAAGGTCAAGGTCGCGGTCATCGGCGTCGCCAACAACACCGAGCTTGGACAGCCGCGGCTGGTCTCCTACACGCCTGCGGGCGCACTGGCAGCGGCTGTCGAGGAAACCGGCCATGTCATCGAACGCACCGGCCAGTTCCTGAAGCGGTTCATCGTCGGACGCGAGGACAAATGCCAACTGGGCGGGCCGATCAAGATCGCAAAAATGTCGGGGCAGGCGGCCAAACTCGGCTTCGAGTGGCTGGTGCAGCTTGTTGCATTCCTGTCAGTCGGGATAGGGATTCTCAATCTTCTGCCGATTCCCCCTCTCGACGGCGGGCACCTCTTGTTCTACGGCGTGGAGGCCGTCATAAGGCGGCCCGTCTCGGAGCGGATGATGGAGATGGCCTACCGGGCTGGCCTCCTGCTGGTGCTCGGGTTCATGGGCTTCGTTTTTTGGAATGATCTGTTTGGGTGCTGAAATCATGAAGGAATTTGGCTTCGGACCCGACCATATTGAGACGCCGTTTACCATGCGTGGGGATATGCGTGACGCGAAAGCCACGCATCAGGGTTAAGTAAATACAAATTAACCCGGAGCCTTGCGTGTAGGGAAAATCCGGTTAATACGGTAAGGGAAAATACCGCACGTCCGGTTTTCTCGCCGTGGGGACTACGAGAAAAAGGTACAAAAGCCCGATGAAGGCAGCATCCAAGTTTCTGAGCGCCGCGTCCGCGGCGGCTTTGTCCGCCGCCCTGGTTTTGCCAGGCGCGCTCGCAGTGCAGTTCGTTGCCACATCGGTAGCCGAAGCAGCAGTCGTCTCGAGGGTCGAGGTCAGCGGCAACCAGCGCGTCGATGCCGAAACCATCCGAAATTACATCTCGATCAAGCCCGGCAAGGCGTTTTCGAGCGCCGATATCGACAGCGCCGTGAAGGCCCTGTTCGGCACCGGGCTGTTCTCGGACGTCCAGATCAATCAGGTCGGCTCGACCCTGGTCGTCAAGGTTTCCGAGTACAAGGTCGTCAACCAGGTCCTGTTTCAGGGCAACAAGAAGCTCAAGGACAACGCCCTTCAGTCTGCCATCCAGTTGAAGCCGCGCGCGACATTCTCGCAGCAGGCGCTTGATGCCGACGTCGAGGCTGTCAAGGCAGCCTACAGGCGCATCGGCCGCGACGATGCCGCCGTGACCACCCAGATCATGGATCTCGGCGACAATCGCGTGAACGTAGTCTTCAACATCAACGAAGGCGCACGCACGCAGATCGCGGCCATCAATTTCGTCGGCAACAGCGCTTTCTCCAGCCGCCGCCTGTCGGACGTGATCAACACGAAGCGTTCGTCCTGGCTTTCGTTCGTGCTGCGCGACGACGTCTATGACGAGGACAAGCTGCGCGCCGACCAGGAGTTGCTGCGCCGCTTCTACTACAATCACGGCTATGCCGACTTCCAGGTCGTTTCGGCCGTAGGTGAGTTGGATGAAGCCACCAACAAATACACCGTCACGATCACGGTGCAGGAAGGCGATCGCTACAACTTTGGCGACATCAGCGTCGAGAGCACGATCCCAGAGGTCGACTCGAAGGCGCTGGAATCGGTGGTCGAGACCCACAAGGGCGATGTCTACAACGCCAAGGACGTTGAGGATTCGATCGTCGCGCTCACCGAGAAGGTCGCGGGTTCGGGCTACGCATTCGCTCAGGTGACGCCGCGTGGCGATCGCAATTTCGAGAACCATACGATCTCGGTCGTCTACACCATCGACCAGGGCACCAAGGCCTATGTCGAGCGCATCGAAATCCGCGGCAACGACCGCACGCGCGACTATGTCATCCGTCGCGAATTCGATGTCAGCGAAGGCGACGCATTCAACCAGGTTCTCATTCAGCGCGCGAAGAAGCGGCTGGAAGCCCTGGATTACTTTGACAAAGTCGAGATATCGACCGTTCCTGGCTCGGCTCCCGACCAGGTCGTCCTGGTGGTCGACGTCGTCGAGAAGTCGACCGGCGAGTTCTCGATCGGCGCCGGCTATTCGACCGGTGGCGACACGCCGGGACCGTCCGTCGAAGGCTCGATCACCGAGCGCAACTTCCTCGGCCGCGGCCAGTACATCAAGCTGTCGGCGGGCGGCGGCAGGCATTCGCGCGACTACGCCATCTCCTTCACGGAGCCGTATTTCCTCGGCCGGCGCATCGCTGCGGGGTTTGATATCTACAAGTCGACCCGTGAGTACAATCACTACGATACAGACGTCACCGGCGGGACCATCCGCTTTGGCCTGCCGATCACCGACAGCATCTCGACGCAGCTAGCGTATAATATCTCGCAGGAGAAGTATTCCATTGCCGATGGCTGTGTGGATGCCAATGGCAACTACGATCCGAGCAGGTGCACCATTTCGCCGGCGATCCTAGCGGGCGTTGCCGAAAGCCCGTGGGTCAAGTCTTCGGTCAGTCTCGGGTTGGTCTACAACACCATCGACGACATGAAGAATCCGCATGAAGGCCTCTATATCACTGGTACAACAGAGGTTGCCGGTCTCGGCGGCGATGCCAAGTGGGTGAAGCTGACCGGGCGCGCAAGCGTCTACCAGACTTTGTCCGAACAGCTTGACCTCGTCGGCCTGGTGTCGGGTGGCGCGGGCTATATTGCGGGCTACGGCAATGGCGAGCTGCGCATCTTCGACCACTTCCAGAGCAATGACCGCATGATCCGCGGTTTTGCCTATGGCGGCATTGGCCCGATTGCCAGCGACAACAGCGGCGACCATCTCGGCGGCACGACCTATTTCAATGCCTCGGCCGAGGCCCAGTTCCCGCTGCCGGTCATTCCGGAGAGCTTCGGTCTGCGTGGCGCGGTCTTCGCCGATGCTGCGACGCTCTATGGCAACAAGCTTGATCCAAGCCTGGTAAAGGCGGGATCGGCTGACATGCATTTGCGCGCTTCGGTCGGTGTTGGCCTGATGTGGGCTTCGCCGTTCGGTCCGATCCGCATCGACTATGCGATCCCGGTCGAGAAACAGCCGGGCGACGACACGCAGGAATTCAACTTCGGCATTGCAACTCGTTTCTAATCCGCGGGTTACGATGTTTCCGGGCCGCCAGGTGGCCCGGAAGAGACTGATCCGACCTAGCTGGATAATGTTTGTGGAATGACCGATCCGGTGTTCTTCGCGCCTTCACGCCGGTATACGGCTGGCGAGGTCGCGAATCTGACCGGCGCCAGCCTCGTCGATTCCTCACGGGCCGATGTTGCCATCGAAGCGTTGGCGCCCGCCAATGAGGGCGGCGAAGGGGCGCTGGTGTTCGTTGACGGCAAGCGCAACTTCGCTCTGATGCAATCGCTCAGGGCCGCAGCCGTTTTGTGCCCCGCCGACTTTGCCAACAGAGCGCCGCAGGGGATCGCGGTGCTGGTGCATCCGCGGCCGCAACAGGCCTTCGCCATGGTCGGGCGGCTGCTGTTTCCACAGGCCGCCACTCCAGGGCCGATGACAGGCGAAACCGGCATTTCGCCGCAGGCGCATATCGATCCGTCCGCGCATGTCGAGGCCGGTGCGATCGTCGAGGCCGGCGCGGTGATCGGCCCCGGCGTCTCCATTGGCGGCGGCACGGTCATTGCGCCTCACGCCGTCATTGGCCGTTCCTGCAGGATCGGCCGCGACGGCTATGTCGGCCCGGGCGCCAGCATCCAGTATGCGCTGATCGGCAACCGCGTCATCATCCATGGCGGCGCCAGGATCGGCCAGGATGGCTTCGGCTTCGTGGGCGGCGCCAAGGGACCCGAGCGCGTGCCGCAAATCGGCCGCGTCATCATCCAGGACGATGTCGAGATCGGCTCGAACACCACCGTCGATCGCGGCGCGATGTCGGACACCATCATCGGACAAGGCACCAAGATCGACAATCTGGTGCAGATCGCCCACAATGTTCGCATCGGCCGCAATTGCATTATAGCCGGGCTTTCGGGTATTTCCGGTTCCGTCGTCGTCGGCGACGGCGTCACCATGGGCGGCGGCGTCGGTCTTGCCGATCATTTGACCATAGGGCCTGGGGCCAAGCTTGCAGCGAGAAGCGGATTCATGAGCAACGTGCCGGCGGGCGAGATTTGGGCAGGCTATCCGGCACAGCCGATGGCCGAAGCTTTGCGCGAGATCGCCATGCTGCGCAGGTTTGCCAAGAGCCGCAAGCAGGGCGACGGAAATGGCTGACATGGTGGCAACGACACTCGAGGCGGTCGACATAATGGGGCTCATGAAGCTCCTGCCACACCGCTATCCGTTCCTGATGATCGACCGCATCGTCGATATCGACGGCAACGACTCGGCCGTCGGCATCAAGAACGTGACAATCAACGAGCCGCATTTCCAGGGTCATTTCCCGGAACAGCCGGTGATGCCGGGCGTCTTGATCATCGAGGCCATGGCTCAGACGGCCGGCGCGATCTGCATCCGCAGCCTCAATACGGAAAAGCCGTCGCTGGTTTACTTCCTCACCATCGACAACGCGAAATTCCGCAAACCGGTCGGTCCAGGCGACCAGTTGAAGATCCACGTCAAGAAAATCAAGATGCGCGGCAACCTGCTCAAATTCGCCTGCGAGGCCATGGTGGATGGCGCGAAGGCGGCAGAGGCCGAGATCTCGGCCATGGTTGCCGGCTGACGGTTTGAAATGCTTATGAAAATCCAGACATCAATCCATCCCTCAGCGGTCGTCGAAGACGGCGCCCAACTCGGCGAAGGCGTCAGCATCGGGCCGTTCTGCCATGTCAGCGCCGACGCGGTGATTGGTGACCGTGCCGAACTGGTCAGCCATGTCGCGGTGATGGGCGCGACCACCATCGGCGCCTCGACCAAGGTCTATCCGATGGCGACGCTGGGAGCGCCGCCGCAGAACACCAAGCACAAGGGTGGACGCACCACGCTGGTCATCGGCGAGAATTGCACCATCCGTGAAGGCGTCACCATGCATGTCGGCACGGATACCAGCCGTGGCGAGACGACCGTCGGAGACAACGGCAATTTCCTCGCTTACGCGCATATCGCCCATGACTGCGTCGTCGGCAAGAACGCCACATTCGCCAATGGGGCGACCCTCGGGGGGCACTGCGAGATCGGCGACAACGTCTATATCGGCGGTCTCAGCGCCGTTCATCAATTCGTGCGTGTCGGCGACAACGCCTTTCTCGGCGGGTGCTCGGCCTTTGTCGGCGACGTCATCCCCTATGCCATCGCCGTCGGCAATCGCGCCAGCCTGCGCGGCCTCAACATCATCGGCTTGAAGCGTTCGGGACTGCCGCGTGCCGAGATCTACCTGCTGCGCAAGGCTTACAGGACGATTTTCGACCGCTCCCGCACCGTCGGCGAGAACGTGGAAATCGCC
>NZ_RZSL01000431.1:0-5430 GCF_003997355.1 Mesorhizobium sp. M1E.F.Ca.ET.041.01.1.1
TCCGAGGACGGCAAGCTCACCGACATGACCTTCACCGTGCCTTCCGGCGACGTCGACAAGGCGCTGGCCGTGCTCGAACGCATCAAGGCCGATGTCGGCTACGACGTGGTGCAGTCGGAAGCCGGCATGTCGAAGGTCTCGGTCATCGGCATCGGCATGCGCAGCCATGCCGGCGTCGCCGCCACCGCCTTCAAGGCGCTGGCCGACAAGCAGATCAACATCCGGGCGATCACGACGTCCGAGATCAAAATCTCGATACTGATCGACGGTCCCTATACGGAACTTGCAGTTCGTACTTTGCATTCCGTGTACGGGCTCGATAAGCAATAGCAAGAACTGAGTCAGTTGTTGCGTGAGTGCCGGCCGCGGGAGAAACTGCGGCGGGCAAAGTGCCCATTGGAGAAGAAGCCGCGATGCGTGATACGGCCGGCGGCCCGCGCGTTCTGCTGAAACGGCTCCGCGAGCTCATGCAGGAGCCGCTGGAGCCGCAGGAGCGGCTCGACCGCATCGTGCGCGACATCGCCTCCAACATGGTCGCCGAAGTGTGCTCGCTCTATGTGCTGCGCGCCGACTCGGTGCTTGAGCTCTACGCCACCGAAGGCCTCAACCCCAACGCCGTCCACCTCGCGCAATTGAGGCTCGGCCAAGGCCTGGTCGGCACGATTGCAGCCAGTGCACGGCCGCTCAACCTCTCCAACGCTCAGGAACATCCGGCCTTCGCCTACCTGCCGGAAACCGGTGAAGAGATCTACCATTCCTTCCTTGGTGTTCCGGTGCTGAGGGCAGGGCGCACGCTGGGCGTCCTGGTGGTGCAGAACAAGACCATGCGCCAATATCGCGAAGACGAGATAGAGGCGCTGGAAACGACGGCGATGGTGATCGCCGAGATGATCGCCACCGGCGATCTCGCCAGGCTGACCCGGCCCGGGCTGGAGCTCGACCTCAGCCGTCCTGCGAGCTTCACCGGCCTTTCCTTCAACGAGGGTGTCGGGCTCGGCCACGTCGTGCTGCACGAGCCGCGCATCGTCGTCACCAACCTGTTCAACGAGGACAGCGAGGAGGAGGTGCGCCGCCTCGACCGCTCGCTCGGCTCGCTGAGGCTTTCCATCGACGACATGCTGGAGCGCCGCGACGTCGCTTTCGAGGGCGAGCACCGCGAGGTGCTCGAGGCCTATCGCATGTTCGCCAACGACCGCGGCTGGGTGCGCCGTCTGGAGGAGGCGATCCGCAACGGCCTGACGGCGGAAGCAGCCGTCGAGAAGGTGCAGAGCGACATGCGCGCGCGCATGTTCCACATGACCGACCCTTATCTGCGCGAGCGGATGAGCGATTTCGACGATCTCGCCAACCGGCTGCTGCGCCAGCTGATGGGACGCGGGCCGGAGGATGTCGCGGCCTCGCTGCCCAAGGACGCCATCATCGTCGCCCGCTCGATGGGTGCCGCCGAACTGCTCGACTATCCCAGGGACAAGCTGCGCGGCCTGGTGCTGGAGGACGGCACGGCGACCAGCCATGTCGTCATCGTCGCGCGCGCCATGGGGATCCCGGTCGCCGGGCAGGTCAAAGGCGCCGTTTCCATGGCGGAAAACGGCGACGCCATCATCGTCGACGGCGACGAAGGCTCCATCCATCTGCGGCCGCAGTCCGACCTGGAGGCCGCCTATGCCGAAAAGGTCCGCTTCCGGGCGCGGCGGCAGGAGGTCTACCGCGAGCTGCGCAAGAAGCCGTCGGTCACCAAGGACGGCGTCCCGGTCGATCTCCTGATGAATGCGGGCCTGGCGGTCGACCTGCCGCAGCTCTCGGAATCGGGGGCGGCCGGCATCGGCCTGTTCCGCACCGAATTGCAGTTCATGGTCGCTTCGACCTTCCCGCGCGCCGAGGCGCAGGAACGGCTCTACCGCGACGTGCTCGACGCCGCGCGCGGCAAGCCGGTCACCTTCCGCACCATCGATATCGGCGGCGACAAGGTGCTGCCCTATTTCAAGGGCGTGGTGCAGGAGGAGAACCCGGCGCTCGGCTGGCGGGCGATCCGGCTCACCCTGGACCGCCCCGGCCTGCTCAGGACCCAGATCCGCGCGCTGCTCAAGGCCTGCGGCGGGCGCGAGCTGAAGCTCATGCTGCCGATGGTGACGGAACTGTCGGAAATCGCGCAGGCGCGCGAGATCATCGACCGCGAAGTAAGGCATCTGTCGCGCTTTGCGCATCATCTTCCGACAAGTCTAAAGCTCGGGGCGATGCTGGAGGTGCCTTCGCTGCTGTTCCAGCTCGACGAGCTGATGAAGGCGGTCGACTTCGTTTCGGTCGGCTCCAACGACCTGTTCCAGTTCATCATGGCGGTCGATCGCGGCAACACGCAGCTTGCCGATCGCTTCGACACGTTGTCGGCGCCGTTCCTGCGCGCGCTGAAGCAGATCGCCGATGCCGGCGCCCGCAATCATACGCCGGTGACGCTTTGCGGCGAGCTGGCCGGCAAACCGATCTCGGCGATGGCGC
This sequence comes from Mesorhizobium sp. M1E.F.Ca.ET.041.01.1.1, assembly GCF_003997355.1. Lineage (NCBI taxonomy): Bacteria > Pseudomonadati > Pseudomonadota > Alphaproteobacteria > Hyphomicrobiales > Phyllobacteriaceae > Mesorhizobium > Mesorhizobium sp. M1E.F.Ca.ET.041.01.1.1. Next base: position 2,494 of record NZ_RZSL01000431.1, read on the forward strand.
TTATCGGCCTAGGCTTCCGCTCGATCTCGATGTCGCCGGCCTCGATCGGCCCGGTCAAGGCGATGCTGACCGAGCTGCCGCTGCAGGAGCTGGAGGCCTTCTTCAAGGACAATCTGATGGCGCCTGCTCAAGGGACGCCGATGCGGGCGCTGCTGCAGGCCTTTGCCGACGACCGCTCCATACCGCTATAGCATTCTGCCATGATCAACCTGCCCCGCGACCGCATGGATCAAGTCGTCAAGCGTTTCGACATGCTCGAAGCGCAGATGTCGGCCGGGCCGTCGGCCGACGCCTATGTCAAAATGGCCTCGGAATATGCCGACATCCAGGAGATGGTGGGCAAGATCCGGGCGCTGCGCGCCGCCGAGCAGGAACAGGCCGACCTCGAAGCGATGCTCGCCGACAAGAGCACCGACGCCGAAATGCGGGCGCTGGCGGAGGCGGACCTGCCACAGGTCGAGGAGCGCATCGAGGCGTTGCAGAAGGACATCCAGATCCTGCTTCTGCCCAAGGATGCGGCCGACGATAGGAACGCCATCCTCGAAATCCGCGCCGGCACCGGCGGCGACGAGGCGGCGCTGTTCGCCGGCGACCTGTTTCGCATGTATGAGCGCTATGCCGCCTCGCGCGGCTGGCGCTTCGAGGTCGTTTCGGCCAGCGAAGGCGAAGTCGGCGGCTACAAGGAAATCATCGCCTCTGTGTCGGGCAAGGGCGTGTTCGCGCATCTGAAGTTCGAATCCGGCGTGCACCGCGTGCAGCGCGTGCCGGAAACCGAGGCCGGCGGACGCATCCACACCTCGGCCGCCACCGTAGCGGTGCTGCCGGAAGCCGAGGAGGTCGACATCGAGATCAGGCCCGAGGATATCCGCATCGACACGATGCGTGCTTCGGGCTCCGGCGGCCAGCATGTCAACACCACAGACTCGGCGGTGCGCATCACCCATCTGCCGACCGGCATCATGGTGGTGCAGGCGGAGAAGTCGCAACACCAGAACCGGGCGCGCGCCATGCAGATTCTCAGGGCGCGACTCTACGACCTGGAGCGCAGCCGCGCAGATGAAGAGCGCTCGGAGTCGCGAAAATCGCAGGTCGGCTCGGGCGACCGTTCGGAACGCATCCGCACCTATAATTTTCCGCAGGGCCGCGTCACCGACCACCGCATCAACCTAACGCTCTACAAGCTCGAACGCGTGATGATGGGCGAGCTCGACGAGGTGATCGACGCGCTGATCGCCGACCACCAGTCGAAGCTGCTTGCCGACATGAGCGTTGATGGCTGATGTGCTGCCAGCAGCTCTAGGTCCGCTGCTGCGCGCGGCGAGGGAACGGCTTGCTGCTGCCGGCATTGCCGATCCGGCCCTCGATTCCAGACTGATCGTCGAGCATTTTTCCGGCACGACCCGCGCCCAGGCCATCGCCGAGGCCGGTCGTCCAGTCGATGCAACGGTGCTTGCAACGATCGACGCGGCCCTGAGACGTCGCGTCGCAGGCGAGCCGGTGCATCGCATCCTCGGCTACCGCGAATTTTATGGCCTGCGGTTGTCACTTTCGCCGGAAACGCTGGAGCCGCGGCCGGACACCGAGACCCTGGTCGACGCCATCTTGCCCTTCGCCAAGGCAACGGCCGAAAGGTTCGGCGGATGCCGTATTCTCGACCTTGGCACCGGAACCGGCGCCATTGCGCTGGCACTGCTCAGCGCCGTTCCGACCGCGACCGCGACGGGCGTCGATATCTCCGCCGGCGCACTGGCGACCGCCACCCGAAACGCCGAGGATCTGGGGTTAGCCGGGCGCTTCAAAGCCTTGCATTCCAACTGGTTCGAAAAAGTTTCGGGCCGATACCATTTAATTGCCGCGAACCCTCCCTATATACCCAGTCGAGACATTGGAAATCTGCAGGACGAGGTCCGCGATTTCGATCCACGCCGGGCCCTGGATGGTGGTGTGGACGGTCTGGTTCCTTACAGAATCATCGCCGGAGAGGCGGAAGGGTTTCTGGAAGCACAGGGCAAGGTAGCGGTCGAAATCGGCCATACGCAGCAAAGCGAGGTCACTTCGATCTTCGCCGCAGCCGGCTACAGGCTGACGGAAGCGCGGCGCGATCTCGGCGGAAACGACAGGGTTCTGGTGTTTGAGCGTTGAAACCCCTGATGCAGTGCGAAAAAACGCTTGGCAATATTAGGGAATGCAGCTAGGTTCCCGCTTGACCGGATGAGACGAAGCAGGCAGTGCTCTTAGCGATTCGGTTTTCCTTGGAAATAGCTGCCTCCTTGTGCAAACGACGCCCATGCTTCGTGCGGGAATCGTCCGGCAAGTGATGTAACCGGAACAGGATGGCACGTGGCGCCAACGCAATCGATGCGGGCGAACGCCGGTGAAAAAACGAAACGGTCGGCTGCATGAGCGCCACCGTTCGCGAAGAGTTTTAGAAAAATTCACATGAAGAGAGTCGAATGAGGCCACAACAGCAGAACAGGCGCATGCGCGGTCGCAACAACAATGGCGGCGGTGGCAACCAAAACCGCAAGGGCCCTAATCCCCTAACGCGCAACTACGAGAGCAACGGCCCGGACGTGAAGATCCGCGGATCGGCTCAGCAGATCGCCGAAAAATACGCCGCACTTGCCCGTGACGCGCAAAGCTCCGGCGACCGGGTGATGGCGGAGAACTATCTCCAACACGCCGAACACTACAATCGCATCATTGCCGCCGCCCAGGCGCAGATGCCGATCCAGAACGCCCAGCAGAACCGTGACGACTTCGACTATGACGTCGACGAGGATCGCGACGAGTTCGACACCGCCGGCAATGCCAATGCCGGCGAGGCGCAGGCCGCGGCGAACGGCTCCGGGCCGCAGCCGGTGATCGAAGGCACGCCGGCCGAGCCTGGTTTCAACCAGGAAAACGGCCGCGACAACAACCGGCGCGACAACAACG
>NZ_RZSL01000432.1:0-5408 GCF_003997355.1 Mesorhizobium sp. M1E.F.Ca.ET.041.01.1.1
GGTCAAGCCCGACCAGGTCGCTTCCATCGATCCGGCGGCGGCGGCAGGCAGCGGCTCGTGGTCGATGCAGATCGCCTCGCAGCCGACGGTTGAAAGCGCCCAGTCGACCTATCAGGACCTGCAGCGCCGCTACGGCAGCGTGCTTTCCGGGCGCAAGGCTAACATCGTCAAGGCAGAGATCGCCGGCAAGGGCACGTTCTACCGCGTCCGGGTTCCGGCGCAGTCGCGCAACGACGCGATCAACCTGTGCACCAGCTATAAGGCGGCCGGCGGCACCTGCTTCGTCTCGCGCTGATCGTCCCAGATCGTTTCAACGCCGGCGCCGCCGCAAGGCCGCGCCGGCGTTTCGTTGTGGACGGTTTTCCGGTTCGGGCGTCGCGGGCCAGGGGTGATTCCCTTTGCTTGGCCAAAGCCCTAAGATTCCATTCATGACCGAATCAAAATCCATGATCCTCGGCTGTGCCGGGAAATCGCTCGCTCCTGAGGAAATCAGCTTCTATCGGGATGAACGCCCCTGGGGTTTCATCCTGTTCGCGCGCAACATCGGAGAGACCGAGCAGATCCGCGACCTGGTCGCTTCGATGCGCGACTGTGTCGGACGGCCGGACGCTCCGGTCTTCATCGACCAGGAAGGCGGCCGTGTGCAGCGGCTGCGGCCGCCGCTGGCGCCGAACTATCCGGCAGGCGGCGCGCTTGGCGCCCTTTGGCGTGACGATCGCGAAGCCGGCCGCCGCGCCGCATGGCTCCTGGCGCGCCTGCACGCCTTCGATCTCCTGCGCCATGGCGTCACCGCCGATTGCCTGCCGGTCCTAGATGTTCCGGTCAAAGGCGCGAGCGAGGTGATCGGCGCTCGTGCCTATGGCACGAAGCCCAATGCCGTGATCGAGCTTGGCCGAGCTTCGGCCGAAGGCTTGATGGCGGGCGGCGTCCTGCCCGTCATGAAGCACATTCCGGGCCACGGCCGCGCTTTTGCCGACACCCATTTCGCGCTGCCGACGGTCGATACACCGCTCGCCGCATTACGGCGACGCGATTTCGCTCCATTCAAGGCGCTCAATCACCTGCCGATGGCGATGACGGCGCATGTCGTTTACAGCGCTGTCGACCCGGACAATCCGGCGACAACCTCGGCCAAGGTTGTGAGCGAGGTGATCCGAGGCGAGATCGGCTTCGATGGGCTCCTGATGAGTGACGACACGTCGATGAAGGCACTTTCTGGGGATTTCCCGTCAAAGGCGGCCGCGATCCTTGCGGCAGGTGTCGATCTCGTTCTTCACTGCAACGGCGTTTTCGAGGAAATGTCCGGCATCGCGTCGCGCACGACGGCCCTCGCAGGCAAGTCCTTGGCGAGGGCGGAGCGGGCACTGACCTATATAAGGAGCCGCGACGTCGCCGACGAAACCGCGATACGCGAGGAATTCGCCACCTATTTCGAAGCGGTGGCCTGAACCGAAGGGATGGAAGGGCAAGTGGCGGAGACATTGGACAGCAAGGCCGCGAAGGCCGCACCGATGGACCGTCTGTGGGCCGAGAACGACGATTCACGCCTCACTGGCGATCCTTCGCTGGTGGTCGACGTCGCCGGTTTCGAGGGGCCGCTCGACCTTCTCCTGCATCTGGCGCGCAACCAGAAGGTCGATCTCGCCCGCATCTCGATCCTGGCGCTCGCCGAGCAGTATCTGGCTTTCATCGAGAAGGTGAGGGCGCTGAGGCTGGAGCTTGCGGCCGACTATCTCGTGATGGCGGCGTGGCTCGCCTTCCTCAAGTCGAAGCTGCTGATCCCGAAACAGCCAGGCGAAGAGGGCGAGAGCGGCGAGGAACTGGCGGCGGTGCTGCAATTCCGGCTGAAGCGGCTGGAGGCGATGCGCGATGCCGCGGCGCGGCTGGTCAACCGCAACCGGCTCGGCCGCGATGTCTTCGCGCGCGGCATGCCGGAAATGGTCATCATCGAGAAGCGCAACGCCTATTCGGCTTCGCTCTACGATCTTTTGACCGCCTATGCGCAACAGCGCCAGCGGCAGGCGATCAACAATGTGACGATCGCCCGGCGCGCCGTCTGGTCGCTTAAGGACGCGCGCGAAGTGCTGGCGCGGTTGATCGGGACGGTCAGCAACTGGACCGCGCTGGACAGCTTCCTGATCCAATATCTGGCGACGCCGGAAGAGAAGCGGACGGCGGTCGCCAGCTCCTTCGCCGCGACGCTCGAAATGGTGCGCGAGGGGAAACTGGAAGTGCGGCAGGATCAGGTTTTCGCACCGATCTATCTGCGCGGCCGCGCGCAAGGGGTCAAGGCAGTCGAGGTGGTATCATGAGCGAACGCGCCAACGCTTCGGTCATCCCGTTCAAGGTCGACGACGAACCGGAAGACGAGACGGCCGAACTGGGCTCTATCGAGAACCTCGCCGAGCGGCTGCAGTTGTCGGAAGCTGTCCGCATGGCCGAGGCGATTATATTCGCCAGCGCCGAGCCGGTCAGCGAAAGGCAATTGGCGGCGCGCCTGCCCGACGGCGTCAATATCACGGCGGCAATGGCCGATCTGCAGGAGATCTACGCCAAGCGCGGCGTCAATCTGGTGCGGGTCGGCGATGCCTGGGCATTCCGCACCGCCGGCGATCTTGCGTTCCTGATGAGCCGGGACTCGGTCCAGCAGCGAAAGCTCTCTCGCGCGGCGCTCGAGGTGCTGGCGATCATTGCCTATCACCAGCCGGTGACGCGCGCCGAGATCGAGGACATCAGAGGCGTCGAAACCTCCAAGGGCACGCTGGACACGCTGCTCGAAACCGAATGGGTGAGGATGCGCGGCCGGCGACGCACGCCCGGCCGTCCCGTGACCTATGGCACCACCGACGCCTTCCTCGACCATTTCGCGCTGGAGGAAATCCGTGACCTGCCCGGCATGGAAGAGCTGAAGGGCGCCGGGCTCCTGTCGACGCGCATGCCGTCCAATTTCTCGATGCCCGTCCCGCCTGCCGATCCGGATGCGCTGACCGAGGACGAGGATGCGCTGACCGATATCGACCTCGAGGAACTCGGATTGCTGACCCCGCGCGTCACGGAAGAGTGACGCAAAAAAGCCGCTCTTGGGTGCTCAAGGGCAGGACTGCGCCGATTCGTAGCAAGCCGCCGACGCCGAAAGTGCGTGACATCGGGCAGCCATTTTATCAACTTCACTGCGGTTGTGTTTGAATCCCTGAGCGAAAACGCATAGATCATCGCCGAGGGAAAACATTCAAGAGAGACAGGCAATGGGTTCATTTTCGATTTGGCACTGGATGATCGTGCTGGTCATCGTGCTTCTGGTGTTCGGCCGGGGCAAGATTCCCGAGCTGATGGGCGACATGGCCAAGGGCATCAAGAGCTTCAAGAAGGGCATGGCTGACGACGACGTCGACGACAAGCGTACCGTCGAGCACCGCGCCGACGAGACCGTTTCGCCGGGCAAGGAAAAGGTCAGCAAGAGCTGAGCCCGGTTGTTGCTTTGTACATGCCGTTAGCCCAAAACCGCTTCGCGCTTTTGGGCGGCATGCACTAGTCGGAATAGATTGCCATGTTCGAAGTCGGTTGGAGCGAGCTGCTGGTGATCGCGGTCGTCATGATCGTGGTCGTCGGGCCGAAGGATCTGCCCAACATGCTGCGCACGTTCGGCCGCACCGCGGCGAAATTGCGCGCGATGGCGGCTGACTTCCAGAAGCAGTTCAACGACGCCCTGAAGGAAGCCGAACTCGATGACGTCAAGAGTTCGGTCGACAGCCTTCGGAGCCTCAATCCGATGACCGAAATCCGCAAGCAGCTCAATCCGTTCGAACAGGCGGCAGCCGACGTGCGGGCCGGCGTCGATACGATGATGAAGCCCAAGCCGGCCGCCGATGTGGCGGCGCCCGACGCATCGCCGCAAGCCGCCGAGCCGCTCAAGAACGGCGCGACGGAGATGCCCGGCGCCAGCGGGACCGAAGCGGCCCCGGCCGCGCCGATCTTCCCGGCCATGAGCGACGCTTCAGTGACTGCGCCTGTTGCCCAGACCGCCACACCCGCGGAGCCGGCAAAAAAGGCAGCGACATCGAAGACGAAGGCTGCGGGTGGAGCGGTGAAGACGGTCAAGGCATCGGCGGCAACGTCCGCGCCGGCGGGAGCAAAGGCCGCGACGCCCGCCAAGAAGGTAGCGCCCAAGGCTAAGGCAGCGCCGGCTGCGGCGAAGAAGCCGGCCGGGAAAAAAGCCGCCGACGCCAAGAAAACGGCGGGAGCCGCCAAGTGAGCGTCTCGGACAAAGAGAAGGAAGAGATCGAGAAATCGTCGGCGCCGCTGATCGAGCACCTTATCGAACTGCGTCGCCGCCTGATCTGGTCTCTGGGTGGGTTCTTCGTCGCGTTCCTGGTCTGCTTCTTCTTTGCCAGGCGCCTGTTCAACCTTCTGGTCATCCCGTTCAAATGGGCGACGCAATGGGCGGGGCTCGACCCACACAAGGTCGAACTGATCTATACCGCGCCGCAGGAGTTCTTCTTCACCCAGGTGAAGCTCGCCATGTTCGGCGGCATGGTGATCGCCTTTCCGCTGATCGCCACGCAGATCTACAAGTTCATCGCTCCGGGTCTCTACAAGAACGAGCGCAACGCTTTCCTGCCGTTCCTGATTGCCTCGCCCATCCTGTTTCTGATGGGCGCCTCGCTGGTCTATTTCTTCTTTACCCCGATGGTGATGTGGTTCTTCCTCGCCATGCAGCAGGCCGGCACCAATGACCAGGTGCAGATTTCGCTGCTGCCGAAGGTGTCGGAATATCTCAGCCTGATCATGACGCTGATCTTCTCCTTCGGCCTGGTGTTCCAGCTCCCGGTGGTGACCAGCCTTTTGACTCGCGTCGGCCTGCTGTCGTCGCAGGCGCTGGCCGATAAGCGCAAATGGGCGATTGTCCTTTCCTTCGTCGTCGCCGCGGTGCTGACGCCGCCCGACCCGTTGAGCCAGTGCGGCCTCGCTGTCCCGACCATCATTCTCTATGAGGTCGCTATCTGGTCCTCGCGTCTGATCGAGCGCAGCCAGGAGCGCGATCGGCTGGCGCGCGAGGCGAGCGAGAGCGGAAAGACCGTAGACGAGAAGGCGCCGGACGCTTCTTCAACGCAGGCGCCAGGTTAGGCGAAAGCCGGAAAAACGCGGCAGGCGGCCCCGTCTGTCTTGCATCGATCAAGGATGCGGTTTACGCCCTCGAACCTTACTTTGAGGACGGATCAACCATGCTTGACATCAAATGGATTCGCGACAACCCGAAGGCTTTGATCGATGCGCTGGTGAAGCGCTCGTGGTCGGCCGGCGACGCGCAATCCACGGTCGACGGCCTGATCGCCAGCGATGAGGCGCGGCGCGCGCATCTCAGCGAGTTGCAGGTCAAGCAGGAGCGCCGCAACGCCGCCTCGAAGGAG
>NZ_RZSL01000433.1:0-5405 GCF_003997355.1 Mesorhizobium sp. M1E.F.Ca.ET.041.01.1.1
ACACGGTGCGTGCGGGGCTCGACAATCAGCGGCGCAAGATCAGAAAGATGCTGGTGACCCGCAACGCCGCCGAGCGGCTTGCGATCGCCGACCTTGCCGGCCTGCCCTTCAAGGCTGAGCTGGTCGAGCCGAAGGACATCGACAGGATCACCGGATCGGATGCCGTCCACCAGGGCGTGCTGATCGAGGCCGAGCCGCTGAAGCCCAAGCGCCTGGATGCGCTCGGCGACACGACGCTGGTGCTGGTGCTCGACCAGGTCACCGACCCGCACAATGTCGGCGCGATCCTGCGCTCGGCGGTTGCCTTCGGCGCCGGCGCGCTGATCACCACGGCGCGCCACAGCCCGCAGGAATCGGGCGTGCTGGCGAAATCGGCGTCCGGCGCGCTGGAGCATATCGACCAGATCGAGGTGAAGAACCTGGCCGACGCGCTCGGCCAGTTGCACGAGGCCGGCTTCCAGACGATCGGGCTCGATTCAGACGGGCCGGCCGAGCTCGAAAAGACATTCGACGGCGACAAGATCGCGCTGGTGCTTGGGGCCGAAGGCAAGGGCCTGCGCCAGAAGACGCGAGAGACGGTGACCGCGCTCGCCCGCCTCGACATGCCCGGCGCCATCCGCTCGCTCAACGTGTCGAACGCTGCGGCGGTGAGCCTCTATGCGGCGAGGAAATTCCTAGCGAATAGCGAATAGCGAATAGCGAATAGCGAATATTCGGGACACGATGCCTTCGGGCCTGCAACCTCTATTCGCTTCTCCCTATTCGCTATTCGCTGCTAGGCCACTTCGTGGCCAGCCATCCGCTCCAGCGCCCTGACTAGCGCCGAGTGATCCTCCTTGGCCCCGCCATTGGCGGCGCAGGAGTTGAACAGCTGCTGCGTCGTCGAGGTGTTGGGCAACGCAACGCCGAGCGCCTTGGCGCCTTCGAGCGCCAAATTGAGGTCCTTCTGGTGCAATTCGATACGGAAGCCCGGCGCGAAGGTCCGCTTGATCATGCGCTCGCCATGCACTTCCAGGATGCGCGAGGCGGCGAGCCCGCCCATCAGCGCCTGCCTGACCTTCGCCGGATCGGCGCCCGCCTTTGAGGCGAAAACAAGAGCTTCGCCGACGGCTTCGATGGTGAGCGCCACCACGATCTGGTTTGCCACCTTGGTGGTCTGGCCGACACCGTTCGGCCCGACCAGCGTGATGTTCTTGCCCATCTTCTCGAACACGGGCTTGGCGCGCTCGAACGCCTTTTCCTCGCCGCCGACCATGATGGTGAGCGAGGCCGCCTTGGCGCCGACCTCGCCGCCCGACACCGGCGCGTCGAGATAGTCGCAGCCGAGATCGTTGATCTTCTTGGCGAATTCCTTGGTCTCGATCGGCGAGATCGAGCTCATGTCGATGACGAGCTTGCCCTTCGACAGACCTGAAGCGAGGCCGTTCTCGCCGAACAGCACTTCGGCGACCTGCGGCGTATCCGGAACCATGGTGATGATGATGTCGGCGGCCTTGGCCACCGCGTCATTGCCGCGGACCGTTTTCAGCCCCTTGGCGACGAGATCGGCCGGCGGCTTGGAGCGATGGTCGCTGGCGACGACCGGATAGCCTGCGTCGAGCAGATGCCCCGCCATCGGCGCGCCCATGATGCCCAGCCCGATGAAGCCGATGGTTTCCATTGTCTTGCTCCCTAGACGTCTTTCTTCAAATGTATCGACGGGTTGGCGCCGCCCCTCATCCGCCTGCCGGCACCTTCTCCCCGTGTAGTGACGGGGAGAAGGGAGCGCTCCAGCGCCGGCGCCCCCCTCTCCCCGTTCTTCACGGGGAGAGGGTAAGGGTGAGGGGCAAGCGCCGACGCTTCACAATTCCTGGCACCTAAGCCGCCGCACTCCCCTGCCCGGCGAATTCCCGGAACCAGCCGAGCCCTGCCTCCGTTCCGGCCTTCGGCTTGTATTCGGCGCCGATCCAGCCGGAATAGCCGAGACGGTCGATGTGCTCGTAGAGGAAGGGATAGTTGATCTCGCCCGTCCCCGGCTCGTGACGGCCGGGATTGTCCGCAAGCTGGATATGCGCGATGCGGCCGAGGTTCGCCTCGATGGTACGGGCGAGATCCCCCTCCATGATCTGCATGTGGTAGATGTCGTATTGCAGGAACACGTTCTTCGAGCCGATGCGGTCGATCAGCGCCAGCGCCTGGTGCGTGTGGTTCAGGAAGAAGCCCGGAATGTCGCGGGTATTGATCGGCTCGATCAGCAGCCTGATGCCGGCCTGCTCCAGCTTCTCGGCCGCGAAGGCGAGGTTCTCGGCAAAGACGTTCTCCAGCACGGTGCGATCGGCGCCCTGCGGCGCGATGCCGGCAAGGCAGTTGATCTGCTCGCAGCCCAGCGCGTGGGCGTAAGCGATCGCCTTGGCGACACCCTGGCGGAATTCCGGCACGCGGTCAGGCAGCGCGGCGATGCCGCGCTCGCCCTTCGCCCAGTCGCCGACCGGCAGGTTGAAGAGGACTTGGCTGAGGGCGTTCTTCTTCAGGCGCGCGGCGACGACATCGGGCGCATGGTCGTAGGGGCCGATATATTCGATGCCCTTGAAGCCGGCGCGGGCTGCCGCATCGAAGCGATCGAGGAATTCATGCTCGCCGAAGAGCATCGACAGATTGGCTGAAAAACGCGGCATTCTTTTTCTCCTTCTTTCCGCTATGCCCTAGTCCAGCATCACAATGGCCGTGGGGGCATCCTCGTGGGTCTCGGCAAGCTCCTCGAATTCGGTGATCTTGTCGATTTCCGTGCCCATGGAAATGTTGGTGACGCGCTCGAGGATGAATTCGAGAACGACCGGAACCTGATGCTCCTTCATCAGCCGCTCAGCCTCCTTGAACGCGCCGGCGAACTCTTCCGGCTTGCGCACGCGGACAGCCTTGCAGCCCATCGCCTCGGCGACGGCGACATGGTCGACACCGTAGCCGGACTCGGGATCGTCGGCGCGGTTGACGTTCTCGAAGGCGAGGCTCACCTCGTAATCCATCGAGAAGCCGCGCTGCGCCTGGCGGATCAGGCCGAGATAGGCGTTGTTCACGACGACATGGATGTAAGGCAGCTTGTGCTGCGCGCCGACCGCCAGTTCCTCGATCATGAATTGGAAGTCGTAGTCGCCGGAAAGCGCCACGATATTCCGATCCGGATCGGCGGCGCGCACGCCGAGTGCGGCCGGCAGCGTCCAGCCGAGCGGGCCGGCCTGGCCGCAATTGATCCAGTTGCGAGGCTTATAGACATGCAGGAACTGCGCGCCGGCGATCTGCGACAGGCCGATCGTGGTGACGTAGGTGGTGTCGCGGGCAAAGGCCTTGTTCATCTCCTCATAGACGCGCTGCGGCTTCAGCGGCACCTGCTCGAAATGCGTCTTGCGCTTCATCGTCTTCTTGCGCTGCTGGCATTCCTTGGCCCAGCCCGACCAGTCGCGCAGCTTGCCGGCCGTGCGCCATTCGGTGGCGACATCGAGCAAGATCTTCAACGCCGCGCCCGCGTCCGAGACAATGCCGAGATCCGGCGCGAAGACGCGGCCGATCTGGGTGGGCTCGATGTCGACATGGACGAATTTCTTGCCCTTGGTGTAGACGTCGACCGAGCCGGTGTGGCGGTTGGCCCAGCGGTTGCCGATGCCAAAGACGAAGTCGGCTTCCAGCATCGTCGCGTTGCCGTAGCGGTGCGACGTCTGCAGGCCGCACATGCCGGCCATCAGCCGATGGTCGTCGGGGATCGAACCCCAACCCATCAGCGTCGGGATGACCGGCACGCCGGTGACTTCGGCGAACTCGATCAGCAAATCGGAAGCATCGGCGTTGATGATACCGCCTCCGGCGACGATCAGCGGCTTTTCCGCCTGGTTGAGCATCGCCAGCGCCTTCTCGGCCTGGGCGCGCGTCATCGCCGGCTTGAACGGAGCGAGCGGCTCGTAGGCGTCGATGTCGAATTCGATCTCTGCGAGCTGCACGTCGACCGGCAGGTCGATCAGCACCGAGCCCGGCCGCGAGGAGCGCATCAGGTGGAACGCCTTCTGCAGCGCCATCGGCACCAGATAGGGTTCCATGACCGTGACCGCCCATTTGGCGACGGGCGCTGCGATCGCGGCGATGTCGACGGCCTGGAAATCCTCCTTGTTGAGGCGCGCGCGGGGAGCTTGGCCAGTTATGCACAAGATTGGAATGGAATCCGCCGAGGCCGAATAGAGCCCGGTGATCATGTCGGTGCCGGCCGGCCCCGAGGTGCCGATGCAGAGCCCGATATTGCCGGCCTTGGCCCGCGTAAAACCTTCGGCCATGTGCGAGGCACCCTCGACATGGCGCGCGAGCACATGGCGGATGGTGCCGCGCGCCTTCAGCGCCGAATAAAGCGGGTTGATCGCCGCGCCCGGCACGCCGAAGGCATTGGTGATGCCTTCCTTTTCAAGAACGAGAACCGCGGCGTCGACAGCGCGCATCCTGGCCATTTCAAGCCTCCGAGAATTTGTTTACTGGCCTGAGAATGCCAGCGCGCTCTCTATTTTTCAATTTTTTCAGAATATTTTTTCATTTCTAGAAAACCTCTCTTACCATCTGATTTCGCTACGCTTTCTGTTTTCCAGAAAATCACTTTCGGAAATTCGTGAAATACTTTTTCATTGCGCTCAGCCGGAAATCGGCGAGAATGGGCACATGGAAACAAGCGAAAAGCGCCAGCGCGGCCGGCCGCGCGCTTTCAATGGTCCGTCCGAGGCGACGTCCGTGCAGTCGCTCGACCGGGCGCTGCGCATACTGGCGATCGTCGCCGACGCCAGCGGGCTGTCCTTGAGCGAGATCGCGGAGCGCAGCGGGATTGCCGCCTCCACCGCCTACCGCATGCTGACGACGCTGGAGAACCACGGCATGGTCGAATTCGACACGACCGACCAGCTTTGGTCGATCGGCGTCGAGACCTATCGCATGGGCGCTGCCTTCCTGCGCCGCAGGAAACTGGTCGACCGCGCCCGCGTCGTCATGCAGGAATTGATGGAGAAAACCGGCGAGACGGCCAATCTCGGCGTTGCCGAGGACGATTGCGTCGTCTTCGTCAGCCAGGTCGAGACGCATCAGGCGATCCGCGCCTTCTTCCGGCCGGGCACGCGCAGTTCCTTCCATGCTTCGGGCATCGGCAAGGCGGTGCTGGCGCATCTCGAGCCCGAGCGGGTCGCCGCAATCCTGCGCAAGGCAGGCCTGCAGCGCTACACCGACAAGACGCTCTCCGACATCTCGGCGCTGGCCCACGATCTGGCGACCATCAAGCATCGCGGCTGGTCGGTCGACGACGAGGAACGCCATCCCGGCATGCGCTGTGTGGCCGCCGCCATTTTCAACGAGTTCGGCGAGCCGATCGGCGGCGTTTCGGTGTCCGGCCCAACCGTTAGGGTGACGCC
>NZ_RZSL01000434.1:0-5399 GCF_003997355.1 Mesorhizobium sp. M1E.F.Ca.ET.041.01.1.1
CCGGAAGACTATCAGGCAGCCCTCGACCAGGCCAAGGCGCAGGTCGAGCGCGATACCGCGACGCTCGACTATGCGCGCTCGAACCTCGGCCGCGGCAGCGAGCTCGCCAAGAGCGGCTATCTTGCCAAGGATAGTTTCGACCAGCGCACCAGCACCTTGCGCGGGGCCGAAGCGGCATTGCTTCTCGACAAGGCGGCAGTGCGAACGGCTGAGCTCAATCTCGGCTATGCGGAAATCAAAGCCCCCTTCCCGGGCCGCATCGGCCGCAACCAGGCCTCGGTCGGCACGCTGGTGAGCGTCGCCGGCACCGTGCTCAACACGCTGGTGCAGCTCGACCCGATCTACGTCACCTTCAATCCGAGTGAGACCGACCTCGTTGAGATCGAGCAAGCCAAGGCGGCCGGTCCGATCGCGGTCGACGTGCTCTTGCCCGGCGAGACCGAGCCAAGCCAGAAGGGTGAGCTCACCTTCATCGACAACACGATCGACCATTCGACCGGCACGATCACGGCCCGCGCAACGATCGGCAACGCCAAGTTCAGGCTGCTGCCAGGCCAATATGTCCGCGTGCGGCTGCATGTGAAGGAACAGCCCAACACGCTGATGGTGCCGCAGGTGGCGCTGGGCTCCAGCCAGCTCGGCAAATACCTCTATGTCCTCGGCAAGGGCAATACCGTCGACCAGAAACTGGTCTCGCTCGGGCCGACCGACGGCGACCTGATCTCCGTGACCTCCGGCATCTCCGAGAGCGACCAGGTGATCACGGGCAATCTGCAGAAGATCGGACCCGGAATGCCGGTTTCTCCCTTGCCGCAACCGAAACCGGCCAGCTGATAACCCCCATCAGTCCCGGTCCGACGGCGCCCTCGACTCCCACGTCGAGGGCGCCGTTTTGCTAAGAAGCTCCACCAAGTCCGCAATGTCCGCGCGCTCGGCCTTGGCCGGCAGCATGAAGGCGCAATAGGGCTGGCCGAGGCGCACTGAAACCGGCGAGAGCGCGATCAGCCGTCCAGCTTGCAGGTCGGCGCTGGCCATCACCCTTTGTCCCAGGGCGATTCCCAGTCCCAGCTTCGCCGCGCCGATCGCCAGGCTGGAGAGGCCGACGCGGCGACCGTGCGAAGGATCGGGCGCGCGGTTGCCGCCCGCTGCCGCGAACCAGTCTGCCCAGGTGGGATGCGAGGCGTAGTTCGGGCCCCAGTTGGTGTGGATGAACTGGCTCTCATGCGCGTTCGACAGATCGAGGGCCTCGTTGCCGTGGCGCCGCCAGAACTCCGGCGACGCGACCGGCAGCACGTCGTCATGGACGAGGCGGACCATTTTCAGCGCCGGATAGTGGTAGTCGCCGTAGCTGATGCGCAGGTCGATGTTCTGGCGCACGACGTCGACGGGATCGTCCTCGACGCGGACATCGATCGCCATCTGCGGGAAGCCGTCGAGCAGCACGGCCAGGCGCGGCGCCAGCCACAGTTCGGCCAGCGAGAACGGCACGCTGACGACGAGGCGCGTCCGCAAGCCGCCTTCCAGCATGCGCCGGCCGACAGCGGCTATCTCGCCCAGCGCCCGCGCCGTCTGCGGATAGATGGCATGGCCGGCATCGGTGAGCGTGATGCGGTTGCCGTTGCGCACGAACAATTGCTTGCCGAACCAGTCTTCGAGATTGCGAATCTGCTGGCTGACCGCGGCCGACGAGACACCGAGCTCGGTGGCGGCAAGCGTGAAGCTGCCGGCGCGGGCGGCGACCTCGAACGCCCTGACCGCGTTGAGTGGCGGAAGCTTTTCCATATAGGCCTTCACCAAGTTTTTCTTGCGGAAGCCTAACAATTTTCCGCGTTGAGAGAAAGATTTCCTTGCTGTCTAGTGACCTCAGATTTTTGGAGGACACAATGATCGAAGACATTCTCGACCTCGACCGCTACCCGCTCGACCGCGAGGGCAGCCCAGAATGGCAGCGCCTTGTGGAGGAATCGACCGCGGCGCTCAACGCCAACGGCATGTTCAACCTGGAAGGCTTCCTGCGCCCGGGCGTTGCCGAGAGGGCCGTCGCGGAAATCCGGCCGGTGATGGATACGCGCTCGCACACGCACAAGCGCATGCACAACATCTACTTCAAGCCCTCGATCCCGGAGCTTTCGCCCGACCATCCGGCGCTGCGCAAGGTCGAGACGATCAGCCACACGGTCTGCGCCGACCAGATTCCCGGCAGCATTGTCCTCGCCATCTACGAATACGAGCCCCTGGTGCGTTTCCTGGCGGTGACGATGGACAAGCCGCAATTGCATGTCATGCAGGATCCGCTCGCCCGCGCCAATGTCATGGCTTATCGGGCCGGCGAGGCGTTGAACTGGCACTTCGACCGCTCGGAATTCACCACGACGCTGCTGCTCCAGGCTCCGGAGCGCGGCGGCGACCTCGAATACCGCACCGACCTGCGTTCGGACGACGATCCGAACTACGACGGCGTCGCCAGGCTGCTCGAAGGGCGCGATCCGGAAGCGAAGATCCTGCGCATGAAGGCCGGTACGCTGAATGTCTTCCGCGGCAAGAACACCGCGCATCGCGTCACCACGGTCGAAGGCGAGCGGGAGCGCATGATCGCGGTGTTTTCCTACTACGAGCGCCCCGGCGTCATGTTCACCGAGGAGGAGCGCATCGGCTTCTACGGCCGCGCGGCTTGAGCATCGATGAAAATCCTGAATTCGCAAATTGCCCCTTGTTAGATTGTCGACAATCTGATTGTCTTGCAGCCGGTTCATCCGGAGTGGGACGCATGGCGAAACTGGATTTCAGTCCGATCGCGGATACGACGCGCAGGGCGGAGATCGTCGCCCTGCTCAGGCGCGCCATCCTGACCGGCCAGTTGGAGCCTGGGCAAAAGCTCAACGAGCTCAGGATTTCCGAGCAGATGCGGGTGAGCCGCGCGCCGCTGCGCGAGGCGATGCGCGAGCTGGTGCAGGAAGGCATCCTGACCAGCATCCCCTATGCCGGAACTTTCGTCATCGACGTCGCCGCCAAGGACATCATCGACGTCTATTCGCTCAACAAGGTGCTCGACGAGTTCGCCATCGAGCTCGCCTGGCCGCTGCGCGACCAGCGCTTCTTCGACGAGCTCGACCGCCGCCATGAAACGGTCAAAGCGGCGACGCGCGCGCTCGACACCACGCGCCAGATCGAGACGGCGCTACAACTGCATGGGCTGATCTACGAATGGGCCGACAATTCGGTGCTGCTCGAGACCTGGCAGCGGCTGACCAGTCGCCTGCAAATGTATTTCGCCCTGCATCAGCGGGCCCGCAACGAGCCGGTGCCGGCAGAAGACGTGCACGAGACTTATGTGGCGCTGCTCAAGGGCTCGGACATGCGCGCCGCCCAGCGCCACGCGCGCGAGCATATCGACCTCGATTTCGAAGAGCTGCTTGCCTACGCGTGCGGCCTTGAAAAGCGTGGGTCGAAGGGCGCCTGACCATTCCCTCGCTGACAACGGACACCAACGTGAAGATAAAGAGCATAAAAGCCTACCATGTCGTGCAGCCCTTCGTGGACGGGCCCTACCGCATGTCGAAGGGGCGGGTCGCCGACTGTTTCGACGCGGTGATCGTCGCCATCACTTCCGACACAGGTGTGACCGGCTGGGGCGAGATGGCGCCGCTCGGCAATTTCTACTCGGCCGCGTTTCCGGCGGGAACGCGTGCGGGCGTGCCGGAAATCGCGCCGCATCTCATCGGCCACGACCCGCGCGGGCTTGCCGGCATCGGCAGGCTGATGGACACGGTGTTCAAGGGCCATCCCTACATCAAGGCCGCGCTCGACATGGCGTGCTGGGATCTCGCCGCCTGTGCCGCCGACGTGCCGCTGGTGACGATGCTTGGCGGCCGCGAGAGCGAGACGGCGGAGCTCTACAGGGTCGTCACCCACGGCACGGTCGACCAGATGGCGGCACTTGCCAAGAAGATCGTCGCCGAAGGCTACCACCGGCTGCAGGTCAAGGTCGGCGGCAATGTGCGCGACGACATCGAGCGCGTCACCGCGGTGGCCGCGGCCGTGCCGAAGGGCACGGTGATCTTCTGCGACGCCAATGCCGGCTGGACGCCTTACCAGGCGCGCCAGTTCGCCGACGCAACACGCGGCATCGACTACACGTTCGAGCAGCCCTGCACGACGATCGAGGAGAACATGTCGGTGCGCCGCATGCTCGACAAGCCGATGGTGCTGGATGAGTCCGTTACCTCGCTGCAGGAGATGCTGGAAATCCATCGCCGCGGCGCGGCCGACGGGCTGACGCTGAAGATCTCGCGGCTGGGCGGCGTGACGCAGACCCGCCAGATCCGTGACGTTGCGGTCGATCTCGGCTTCATGATCACGGTCGAGGATACCGGCGGCGCCGAGATCGACACCGCCGCCATGGCGCATCTGTCGCTGTCGACGCCGGAGGAGCGCCGGCTGCATGCGATCGCCTTCCACGAATGGGTGACGGTGCGCACCGCCTCCAACAAGCCGCCCGTGACGGGCAGCCGCATGGGCATTCCCGATGGACCCGGCCTCGGCATCGATGTCGTGCCGGACCTGCTCGGCAAGCCTTTCTTCGAGATCGGCTGAGATGAAGATCAGGCGCGTCAGGGCAACGCCGATCAACTACAGGCTCGAAGCGCCCTACGTCTGGGTGTTCGGCGAGCTCGACGGCTTCTCGCCCACCATCGTCGAGGTCGAGACGGAGGACGGGCTTGTCGGTCTCGGCGAGGCACCGACGCCGGCGGCCGCTGCCGTCATCGACGATGTGCTGGCACCCAGGCTCGCCGGCCGTGACGCCTTCGACATCGCCGGCGCGGAGCAAGTCTGCCTGCCCTTCTGGACCGGCGTGCAGTCGATCAACGACCGCATCCGCATCATGGCCTTCGGCGCCATCGAAATGGCGCTGTGGGACCTGCGCGGCAAGGCCTGGAAGCAGCCGCTCTACCAGTTGCTCGGCGGCGCGGTGCGCAAGGATATCCCCTTCACCGATTATTTCTCGCTGCGCGGCGACGGGTCGAAGGTGAAGGGCGAGAAGACGCCGGAAGCGGTCGCAGATTACTGCGTCGAACTCCACGAGCGCCACGGCACGACCTTCTTCGAGGGCAAGTTCTCGACGCAGGATCCGAAAGTCTCGCTAAAGATGGTCGAGCTGATCCGCGACAAGCTCGGCGACGATGCGATGATCCGCATCGATTCCAACCAGGCCTATTCGCTCGCCACCGCCAGGCAGCTGGCGAGGCCGCTGGAAGACCTCGGCGTGCGCAACTGGGAGGATCCGGTCGCAACCATCGAGGCAATGCGCGAGCTGCGGCGCCACACGTCGATCCCGTTCTCGACCCACAATATCGACATCGCGCGCGCCATGGATCTCAAAGTGCCGGACGCGTTTGTCG
>NZ_RZSL01000435.1:0-5393 GCF_003997355.1 Mesorhizobium sp. M1E.F.Ca.ET.041.01.1.1
CCCTGCTTGTATTCATCGAGCGCTGTCTGGGCCGAACGGGACAGATAAAGCGCCTCGACACCTGGCCGGTTGAAGCGCCCGCCGTCGATCGCCGCGCCTGCGCCACTGATGGGCAGGAAAGCCCATTTGGGTGTCAGATAGCGATGGAAGATTTCGTCCGGCCCGACGCGGGTGACTTTCACCCGCGCGCCCCGTTCTCAAGATCCCGGATAAAAGCCAGAACCGCCTCGACCTGGCCGTCCGCGACGAGCTCGGCCGCCGTGCGATGGCCATAGTCGGCAATCGGTTCATTGCGGTACCAGTAGATCGCCTTGTCGACGTCGCCGGTGAGTTCCGTCGCGGCCGAGATCACTTTCACCATTTCGCGCATCCGGCCCTGCAGGCGCTCCGATGACGGGTTACGGAGCGTGTTGCGGTGGACACCGGTCAACTGGGCCAGGTTGGCCACCTTCACACCCAGCGCCTGCGACAGGCGCTTCGGCGAGATATAGGGTGTGCGCGGCTCCTGAAGGCTGTCGACAAAGCCTGAAACCACCGTGGAATGTGCGAGCTGTGCGTGGGCCATGACAAATCTCCGACCTCTCTTACGCACAATATATGCACATTTCAACGCATAGCAAGTGAACAGTGACTTGGCGCCTTCCAGCGCCCTGCTTGTCCTTCCTCATCCTCGTAGCGGTTGCCAGCTGGCGGCAGCAATGCGCCCCAGAATCGGGCATTGAGGCTCCGAGATGGAGCACGCGAAAGCAGACACCACTTTCGCATTTGTCGAAGTGCAGGAGGAGGAAGCCAAGTCGCCGCAGAAAACCTG
This sequence comes from Mesorhizobium sp. M1E.F.Ca.ET.041.01.1.1, assembly GCF_003997355.1. Classification (NCBI taxonomy): domain Bacteria; kingdom Pseudomonadati; phylum Pseudomonadota; class Alphaproteobacteria; order Hyphomicrobiales; family Phyllobacteriaceae; genus Mesorhizobium; species Mesorhizobium sp. M1E.F.Ca.ET.041.01.1.1. The sequence continues at coordinate 812 of NZ_RZSL01000435.1, forward strand.
CGGTATCCGCCAAAAAATATCGCTTCGCCCTCGATTTGGCCTCCGGCGTGACTAAGTAGCGACCAATTCGGCAATTTTGGCGGCGACTTCCGCCATCATCGGAACCACCGGCCGCACGGTACAGCACTCCTTCGATACCGAGGGCGAAGCCGTCGGGCTTTTCCTCGAGCTGCTGCGCGCCAAGCGGATGCGCGGGCTATCAGCCGAGATCCGCCTACCCGACGCGCGGAAGCGATCCCGTCTGGTTGACGGGGCAGCCGCTGGGACGAGCTGTTGCGCTTGGGTCAAGCGAAGAATTCAGCCATTCGATGCCCGCGTTGTCCGTCCGCTTCATGTAGTGACACGCCCACGCACCCCCGACCGACATGCCTTGCCGCTTCTGCAACGTCTCGGCGAGGCTGTTAAAGCACTTGATGCGCGGCCATTCGATGTCCTGCACGGCGTATTCGTTTCGCCTTGACCACCATGCCGTCGACCTGGCGCGGGCGCGATGTCGCCGCCGGAAGTCAGTGATCTTGACGCTCCCACAGGTCGCACTTCCGGGGCCGTTGCCGATGTGCACTCAGCGTTCCGGCGGCCCGCGCAAGCGCAGTAGAAAGGGCAATACCTGCCCTTGTAGCTTACCGCTTTGCTTTCCGCCAACCGGCGGCCACCGCCTCTTCCTCGCTGCAGAACCACCGCTCTCCCTTGCGAGTCGTAATCAGGGTGCGATCGTAATACTCTTGGCCGGGCATGTGATAGATGTGCTCACCGCGAGCGTTGATGTTACCCTTGATGTTGCAGGCACTGGGCGAAGCAGCGAGCAGGGGGGCGACCGCCGATGGCTGTTCATTGTCAGCGCGATGCTCGGCACGCCAATCCCAAGGCGCTTCAAACGTTCCTGCCCAGATGCCAACCCTTGCCGCCTTGGCCTTCTCCTGCACCATGGCGTAGGCACCTTGGCTGTATTTCGGCCAATCAAGAGCTTGGCCGTTCTCGACCATCCAGGCGGCGACGCTGACCCCATCGGCCCGACTACAATTACCGACATAGCGGCCGTACCGATCCCATGACACAAACATGCACTGGGTCGGTCGGGAGGCGGCGAGAAAGGCATCGAGAGCGGCGGCAGACTTGGCGCCACATTGATACTGGAAGCCATTGGCGTCGTCGCACTGCTGTGCTGACTCCGGTGCATCGATACCATTGAAGCGAATGCGCTGGCCATGGATCTCGATCGTGTCGCCATCGACCACAGATGCGACCCCAGCAATCGCTACCGGTCTCGGCTTGATTGAGTTCTGCAGATTGATGTCCGGCAGCAATCCGCTGGTATGCATGACAAACTGAGTCGCCAAAGCGGAAGCCGCAGCCACGGTCACGAGGACCAGCCGCATCGGCACGCCGGCCCAGCGTCGTACGAGCGAGCGTCTTGCGCCAGTACGCTTGCGCCACGGGCTCGATCGATCATCGTAGCGGGATTTATCCAAGCCCCTTCTCCCCGGCGGGGAGAATGCGCCCAGAATACACGGAAAGTCCAGAATCCTATCGGAGCCGCTCAACGGCTCGCCTGTTGTGAAGTAGAAGGGACATTGCCGCTCTAAGAGCTGTCATGAAACGGCTCTGGATTAACTCAGTCGGGCGGGCACCATGGCGAGCGGGTCTTGCGGTCGTTGCCGGGCTCGCCGATCAGTGCCGAACACTCATTCTCGCAGTGGCACGCAACTCTTCGATTTCATCGATGATGAGCCTTATTTCCTTGTCGTTGACGGCAAGGGCGAGCGCGCACGAGACTGCTAAGGCTCGCGCAGCGACCGGCGCAGCAGGCGCACGGAGGAGCCGGCCCTTGCGGCGGGCCGAAAAGCCGAAGGCTCAGGTGGCAACAGAGGGGACACCCGGATTCCGATAGGGGCCCGCGTCGGTTTGCCGTCTCGGCGAGACTGCGATGCCGACGGAAGCAGCACGCCCGAAAGGCGACGCTTCTTGCTCCGTCCGCCTGCCGGCGTTCGTTTGGGAACGGCCGAAGGCCCCGCCTTGCGGCGGAGCCCTCGTCGAGGCGATCAGTCCCGGTTGGGGCGAGACCAGATCAGCTGCAGGCCTTCCTCGCCTTCCACCTCGATCAGGGTGGCGTAGATCGGAGCGGGGAAGCTCGGGTCGTCCAGCTTGACCGAGAGGTAGTCGCGGCCCTCGTTGGAGACCTTCTGCCAGGCGGCTCCGAGATCGACGCTACCCGAGTAGACGCGGAAGTGAGGGCCTTTGTCGGAAGGGTTCTCGACGCGGATCAGTTTGGCCTTGACGTTGAGGTTGAGGGTCTTGATGGCTCCGGAAAAGCCGGAGTTGCCGTTTGAGGTGAAAGTGCCGATGGTAGCCATTTGTCGTCTCCTTGAGTTTCTCGGGCCGCGACCACCGCGACCTCGATGGCGGTCGACAGACCGGAGGCGATCGGCCCGCACCCGAAGGGCCGGAACGACAGTGAAGGGCAGCCAGGGCGAGGCTTTCTTGTTCCGCGCGGAATGATGGCGAAGCCAGCAGGGGAAGAAAGTCGCGACCGGCTGTTGCGGGCTTGAGAACGAGGCGGAGCGAAGCGAAGACGGCCTTCGGTCAGACCAGCCACATCGAGGACGCAGGTGGTGCGCCCTTCCATGAAACCGCGGCCACGGACGAGAGGCGAAGCCTATCGGCAAGATCACCGCAACCGCAGCCACAGTGGGGCGCCATCAAGCCCGGCCGTCCACGTCACGCGTCATTGCAGAACGACGGCCCATGGCCGGAAAGATGCGCCAGCCTCCTCATATCGGTCGAACGACGACGAGGCCTATAGGCCAAACTCCAGCAGCCAAGCAATCTGCTGCTTCAAGCAAGAACCGCCCCTTGACGGTCATGGACATAGGCTTCTCGGACTGGACGCTGCACGGGCCGGCTGATTGGCTCCGGCCCCCGGGTTACCGCTCGGACAGGGGCCAGCCGCAAGGCGGGGCCTGCAACCTGCTGTGCAGGTCGGTGTGCTGAAGCCAACGACGCTTTGCAGGCTGGGCGATCACACGCCGCACATCCCTTCACATTCATTTGGCCACAAGTCGAGCTGGCCTGTGCCCTCGACAAATCGACTTCGCCAAGGATCGGTGCAGAAAGACCTCGCCGCTGATACCGCGCAGGCCGGTGCGAGTTGCCCGGTCAACGTCGACAGCATCGGGGACATGCCTCGGCGTCATTGCCACGCATGGATCGCCAGAGGCTGTTGGCGTGGATGGGCCAGCCGATGCAGGCACTTTTGAGCGGATCCCGAGCCATTGAGTGGCGACCGGATGCTGCAGCGAGCGCCAGCGCATGAGGCTAGCCGGCGCGGGATCGTTTCGATCCGCCGGCTGTGGTCGTGCAGGCCAGCGGGTCATGCCGATCAAGACAATTGGCCCGCCGGTCGACGGTGCAGGTAATAGCGGGAATCGATGCCCAACACTTGCCCTCGGCGAGCGTCGAGGAGATTTCGCGCAAATTGCCAGCCGAGACAAACCGGAAACGGGCAGCACATTCGGCGACATAACCAGCGCAGATTTAGACAGCGACGGGTTTCCAGCAAGCATCGGCGAATATAGTGCAATTCAGCCGCCCGAAATGCCCATGTGCCGCGATCAGGGCGAGCGTGGTCGATTGCACTCCCCCGCCCGGGCATTGAGCACGCGAAGGCAGATCGAGGAGGGCTGGGCGCCCCCTTGTAACAGCGGAGCGCGCAACATCAGGCCACTTCCGCCTGCGGCTGGAGTTCGTGGAGATAATTGACCGCGCGTTGCGCGTGGGCGGCTGCCTGGAAGATCGCCCGCTGGTCGCGGCCCAGCAGGCTGGCCCAGCCCTGAATATACGCGGCATGATCGGGCCTCGGTTCGAGCTCGGGGACGATATCGAGATCCGCGCAGATCATGGCGGCGCCAAGCTCCACGAGCAATTCTTCGCGCGCGCGATCCATGCGATCCTGGTGGTAGCGGCTGAGGTCCCTGTTCAGCCGCTGAGGAGCTGAGGTCCAATGCAGAGTCTCATGGGCACGCGTAGCGACGAACGAAGCCATGTCCCGGAAAAACTCCGGAGACGGTAGCTGTACATGGTCAGAAGAGGGAGAATAATAGGCCTGGTCTCCGCCATACCGCACGACCGCTCCAGTATTGTCGAAAAAGCGATCGGCATGCTCGATGCGCTGGACAAGATCGGTAACAGGATCGGGCACCGCGTAGTAGTGGGCCGGCAGACCCTCGATCTGGTCGGCGCAAAACACCGTGTAGGCCTTGAGGAACGGAATACCCCGCTCGACTTCCTCGCCATGCGCATCTGTTTCGGTCCTGGTGAAGCGGCTGGCATAAACCACCATGGAGCCGGTCTCCCCCTTGCGGACATGACCCCCCAGTTCGACGCTCTGCTTGAAGGTTATCCAAGTCGGAGAGACGAAGCCTTTCGAAGCGGCCTCGGACCAGAGAAGCAAGGTATTGATGCCCTGATACGGAAGGCCATTGTGGCGTAGCGGGCGCGTGATGCGACCCTTCGCATTGCCCACGCTCCACGGCCTCACCCATGGGCGCACACCCTTTTCCAGGTCCGCGACGATGCGATCGGTGAT
>NZ_RZSL01000436.1:0-5319 GCF_003997355.1 Mesorhizobium sp. M1E.F.Ca.ET.041.01.1.1
AGGCCGGGCCGGCTCTTGGCGAGGTCGGCGATACCGCCGACCACCGCCGAGGCGGTGGCGTTGCCGCCGGCGCCGGGACCGGAGAGCAAAAGCTCGCCCAGAATGTCGGTCTCGATCGCCACCGCGTTGGTGACGCCGTGCACCTGCGCGATGACGGAGGCCGTCGGCACCATGGTCGGGTGCACGCGTTGCTCGATGCCGCTTTCGGTTCGCTGCGCGACGCCGAGCAGCTTGATGCGGTAGCCGAGATCGGCGGCCGCGCGGATATCGGCCTGGGTGATGTTGGAGATGCCTTCCATATAGATGTCGTTGGCGGCGATCCTGGTGCCGAAGGCAAGGCTGGTCAGGATCGACAGCTTGTGCGCCGTGTCGTGGCCCTCGATGTCGAAGGTCGGATCGGCCTCGGCATAGCCGAGCCGCTGCGCGTCCTTGAGGCAGGCGTCGAAGGAGATGCCTTCGGCCTCCATGCGGGTCAGGATGTAGTTGCAGGTGCCGTTGAGGATGCCGAAGACGCGGGTGACCTGATTGCCGGCCAGCGCCTCGCGCATCGTCTTGATGACCGGGATGCCGCCGGCCACCGCCGCCTCGTAGTTGAGCAGCACGCCCTTCTTCTCGGCGATCTCGGCGAGCTGCACGCCATGCTTGGCCAAAAGCGCCTTGTTCGCGGTGACGACATGGCGGCCGGCCTCGAGCGCCGCCTTGACCGAGGCCCGCGCAGGCCCTTCGTCGCCGCCGATCAGCTCGACAAAGACATCGATATCGGCCTTTTCGGCCATCTCCACCGCATCGTCGAACCACTTGGCGGTGGAGAGATCGACACCACGGTCGCGCTTCGGGTCGCGCGCCGAGACGGCTGTGACGACGATGTCGCGACCGCACTGGCGGGTGAGCTCGGCCGCCTTTTCGTCGAGCACGCGCGCCACCGAGGCGCCCACCGTGCCGAGGCCGGCAATTCCAACACGCAACGCTTCAGCCATGTCCGGCGACGCCCCTCAAAGATTGGTCGGTGTGATGTGCGGCGAGATCAGCGGCGGGCCGTGAGCGGCACGACATTATTGGGCTGCTTGGCGGTCGAGGCCAGGAAGCGCTTGATGTTGCGCGCCGCCTGCCGGATCCGGTGCTCGTTCTCGACCAGCGCCAAGCGCACGAAGTCGTCGCCGTGCTCGCCGAAGCCGATGCCCGGCGCCACCGCGACGTCGGCATGCTCGATGAGCAGCTTGGAGAATTCGAGCGAGCCGAGCTGGCGGAACTGTTCCGGGATCGGCGCCCAGGCGAACATCGAGGCCGCCGGCGCCGGAATGGTCCAGCCGGCGCGGCCGAAGGAATCGACCATCACGTCGCGCCGCTTGTGGTAGACCTCGCGCACCTCCTCGATGTCGGCGCCGTCACCGTTCAGCGCATGCGCCGCCGCCACCTGGATCGGCGTGAAGGCGCCGTAGTCGAGATAGGATTTGACCCGGGTCAGCGCCGCGATCAGCCGTTCGTTGCCGACCGCGAAGCCCATGCGCCAGCCAGGCATGGAAAAGGTCTTCGACATCGAGGTGAACTCGACGCAGACGTCGATCGCGCCCGGGACCTGCAGCACCGAAGGCGGCGGGTTGCCGTCGAAGTAGATCTCCGAATAGGCAAGGTCCGACAGGATGATGATGTCGTTCTTCTTCGCGAAGGCGACCACGTCCTTGTAGAAATCGAGCGAGGCGACCAGCGCCGTCGGGTTCGACGGATAGTTGAGGATCAGCGCTAGCGGCTTCGGGATCGAGTGGCGGATGCCGCGCTCGACGGCCGGGATGAAGCCGTCATCGGGCTCCACCTGCAGCGAGCGGATGACGCCGCCCGACATGATGAAGCCGAAGGCGTGGATCGGATAGGTCGGATTGGGGCACAGGATGACATCGCCCGGCGCGGTGATCGCCTGCGCCATGTTGGCGAAGCCTTCCTTCGAGCCAAGCGTCGCCACCACCTGCGTGTCGGGGTTGAGCTTCACGCCGAAGCGGCGGGCATAGTAGTTCGCCTGGGCGCGGCGCAGGCCCGGAATGCCGCGCGAGGACGAATAGCGATGCGTGCGCGGATCGCGCACCACTTCGCACAATTTGTCGACGATGGATTTCGGCGTCGGCAGGTCCGGATTGCCCATGCCAAGGTCGATGATGTCGGCACCGCGCGAGCGGGCGCTGGCCTTCAACCGGTTGACCTGCTCGAACACGTAGGGCGGAAGCCGGCGGACCTTGTGAAACTCTTCCATTTCAGTTCCAGACGATCAAAAGGGGGCGCTTTCGGCGCGCGATATAAACCTAATTGCAGTTAGGGTCGAGGGCCGGATCGCATTTGCCCTCGATCTGCTTCAGCGTGTCGTCGCCATGCGTCCTGGCGAGTGTGTTGAGCGCGGCCGTATTGGCGGCTGGTTTCGCGCCGCCGCCCTTGGCGAGCTGCGCCTGCTCGTCGGCCTTGAGCTCGCCGAGCTTGGCGGCGGTCTCCTCCTTGCTCAGTTGCTTGGCCGCGACCTGGGGACGAATATTGAGGTTCGGATAGGAACCGGTGTCCTTCGGTCCCTCCGCCAGCGCCGTCGGCGCCGAATTGTTCGCGCCGGTGCTGGTGCAGCCGCCGGCCAGCAGCGGCGCGCACAGCAGCGCGGCCGCGGCAGCGATGCGGCAAATCGAACCGGCGCCGAGAAAATAAGTCCCGCCAACATCAATCGTCATATTGTTTTCCTGGCAGCCGGGTTAGAGCGAGTTGGACCCGGTCGGATGTCCCATGATAATATGTCAAGAAAACGCTCCGGGAGGAACCCCGCGAACCATGTCCAAAGCGACCGATTCGGACAAAGCGGAAAATGACGGACCTTCGACCGTCGAGCAATATCTGGTGAAAGATCCCGAACGGTTCGCGCTGAACATGGCGCGCATGGTCGAGCAGGCCGGCAAGGCGGCCTCCGCCTGGGCCGAGCCGCGCGAGAAGGGCGAGGTGCGCGACCATGTCGCCGAACCCGTGGTCGACATGGTCAAGACCTTCTCCAAGCTCTCGGAATACTGGCTGGCCGACCCGCAGCGCGCGCTGGAAGCGCAGACGCGGCTCTTCGCCGGCTACATGACGGTCTGGGCGAACGCCATCCAGAAGGTCAGCCCCAATGCCGAAAGGCCCGAGGACGCGGTGAAGCCCGAACGCGGCGACAAGCGCTTCCAGGACCCGGAATGGGGCCGCAACGCCTTCTTCGATTTCCTGAAACAGGCCTATCTCGTCACCTCGCGCTGGGCCGCGGACCTGGTCGAGCATGCCGAGGGCCTGGACGAGCACACCCGCCACAAGGCGAGCTTCTACGTCAAGCAGGTCTCCAACGCGATCGCGCCGTCGAACTTCATCCTGACCAACCCGGAATTGTTCCGCGAGACCGTCGCCTCCAACGGCGAGAACCTGGTGCGCGGCATGAAGATGCTGGCCGAGGACATCGCCGCCGGCAGGGGCGACCTGAAGCTCCGCCAGGCGGACTACGCGCCGTTCGAGATCGGCAAGAACATCGCCACGACGCCCGGCAAGGTGATCGGCCGCAGCGACGTCGCCGAGATCATCCAGTACGATCCGACGACGGAGACGGTGCTGAAGCGGCCGCTGCTCGTCTGCCCGCCATGGATCAACAAATACTACATCCTCGATCTCAACCCGCAGAAGTCCTTCATCCGCTGGGCGATCGAGCAGGGCCACACCGTCTTCGTCATCTCCTGGATCAACCCGGATGAGCGCCACGGCGCCAAGGGATGGGAGGCCTATATCCGCGAGGGCCTGCAATACGGCCTCGACATCGTCGGGAAGGCGACCGGCGAGAAGGAGGTGAACGCGATCGGTTATTGCGTCGGCGGCACGCTGCTGGCGGCAGCACTTGCGCTTCTGGCGCAGGAAGGCGACCACCGCATCAAGTCGGCGACCTTCTTCACCACCCAGGTCGATTTCACCCATGCCGGCGACCTGAAGGTTTTCGTCGACGAAGACCAGGTTGCCGCGGTCGAGCGCTCGATGAGCGAGAAGGGCTACCTCGAAGGCACCAAGATGGCGACCGCCTTCAACATGCTGCGCTCGGGCGACCTGATCTGGCCCTATGTCATCAACAACTACATGCGCGGCAAGGACCCCCTGCCCTTCGACCTGCTCTACTGGAACGCCGATTCGACCCGCATGGCGGCGGCCAACCACTCCTTCTACCTGCGCAACTGCTATCTTGAGAACAATCTCTCGCGCGGCACGATGGAGCTTGCCGGCCGCACCGTCTCGCTGGCCGACATCACGATACCGGTCTACAACCTTGCCACGAAAGAGGACCACATCGCGCCGGCGCTCTCGGTGTTCCTCGGCTCGCAGTTTTTCGGCGGCGACGTCGAGTATGTGATGGCGGGCTCGGGCCACATCGCCGGCGTCGTCAATCCGCCCGCGGCGCACAAATACCAGTTCTGGACGGGCGGCAGGCCGGTGGGCGACTTCGGCCAGTGGTTCGCCACCGCGCACGAGCATCTGGGATCCTGGTGGACGCACTGGCAGCACTGGATCGAAAGCCAGGACAATGTGCATGTGCCCGCCCGCAAACCGGGCAAGCGTATGAAAACCCTGGGAGATGCGCCGGGCACCTATGTCAAGATGCGTGTGTAACGGACTGTAATGTCTGGTGAGTTGACGGGCTGGCAAAACAGGCCGAAATGGTGGCGTTAATCGTTTTCGCAACCTCAATTCGCCTTCAGACGCAGAATAAATCCGAGGCTTGCAGATACGATACAGATCCCGTTTCCGGTTCGGGAACAGGAGGTCGTCGCCAGGGGCACTGGAGCGCCACGGCGATGATGAACGGACCGGATGCCAAGGGGGAAATTTGTTTTGAAACCAGAGGGTTGGCGTCTCGCACGAAGGGAAAGCCGCAGCATAGCGGCAGCGCTTTTCTCAGTGCTTCTGGCCTCCTGCACCTCGACCGGCGACCCGACGATGTCGGTCGTCACGCCGGCCTATAATTCGACCGCCACCGAGATGAGCGCGGCTTCCGGCGCCAAGCCTGCAACTTCGACCGATTCGACCTTGCAGGTGACGTCGGCCTCCTCGGAAGCGTCATCGACCGTGATGAGCGAGGACGACAAGCCCCTGCCGGAAAAGGTCGCCTATGTGCCGGAGACCCGCCCCGGCGCCACCTTCCCCAGCGTCGCCGGCGGCGACCTTCTCGGCGGCTGCTTTCGTCTCGTCGGCCGTCTGCGCGGGCTGCGCCAGCGCTTGCGGCGTGTTCCCGGCTATCGAGGTGGCGCCCGCTGGAACGGCGACGCTGGGGAAGGTGGCGCCGGGGCGGGGCTCCGG
>NZ_RZSL01000437.1:0-5318 GCF_003997355.1 Mesorhizobium sp. M1E.F.Ca.ET.041.01.1.1
GTCCCATCCAGATACTGCATCAGGGCGCAGACCAGATGGTAGAAGATGCTCGCCGGCACGTCGGTCGCCAGTGAGCGGCCGCGCTCGTCGATGCGGTCGATCCACAATCCAAGCGGAGCCGGGTCGATGTGCCAGCGGAACAGTCGGCCGACACGCGCCTCGATCTCGGGTTTGAGGTCGGGCCCGCCAGAGCCGTCGAGCGCGATCGCCGCCTTTATGGCTTCGGCTTGCGGCCAGCTGCGCGAGACCGTGTCGAGCGGCAGGCCCTGGCGTGAGACGGCGCCGTAGGAAAGGCCGGTGGCGCGGTTGAGGCCATTCGCGACGGCCGAGGCATAGAGCTTGCGAGCGAAGGCGGTGAGTTCGGTCTGGCCGCTGCGGGCGGCGAAATCGACGAGCAGCGAGGCCCATTCGAAATGATGGCCGGGCTCGGTCCAGGCGCCCTTCTCGCCGGCCACCGGTTTCCAGCCGTCGTCGAAATATTCGCCCAGCGTCCAGCTGTCGGCATCGAAGAAATGACTGCGGAAAAGGTCGATGATGCGTGAGGCGCGGCGCAGATAGGCGCGCTCGCCGGTTGCCTGGTGCCAGGCGAGGAAGGCCTCGAGCAGATGCATATGCGGGTTGGAGCGGCGCTCGCCCTCGCCATCAGACGTTTCCAGGAAGCCGGTCATGCGGCTGTCCTCGAGATGGGCGTCGAGGAAGGCGAAGGTCTCCTCCCCCAGCCGCAAGGCGTCGGGATGGCCGGAGATATGGGCGTGCGCCAGCGCCAAGAGCACGCAGGAATGATCGTAAGCGTCCTCGACCGGGTCGGCGACCGAGCCGTCGATATTGAGCGTGCGCACCCAACCGCCCCGATCGGTGCGGCCCCTGCCCGCCATGAAGTCGATGCCATGCGCGATCAGCCGATCGGCGGGGCCGTCCCAGCCGCGCTCCTTGGCGACAGCGAAGGCGTAGACCTGGCGCGCCTGCGTGCGCATGCGCTTCGGCTTCATCAGCGGCGAGGCATCGAAGCCGAGCGCCTCGTGGAAGCCGCCATGCCGCTCGTCGACGCCTGACGTCGACCACAGCGGCAGCGTCTCGTCGAACAGCCAGTGGTGGACGCGCTGGCGCCAGGCGCCGCTTTCGATGACGCGGTCATGCGCCGGCGTGAATCTCGTCTCGAGCCGGCCGGATTTCTCCAGTTGCTCGACGATCTTCTTGACGTGCTGGCTACGGCTGACCGGCGCGACGAAGGTGGCATCGGCCGTCGAAACGATGGCGACGTCCTTCATGCCGATGGCCGAGAGAAGCCGGCCGTCGCCGCGGATGTAGGAATTCTCGCAATCGATGGCGACGACATCGCCGACGATGACGTTGCCGTCCTTGTCGGAGGGGCCGACATCGAGCAGCGACTGCCAGGAGCCGAGGTCGTTCCAGCGGAAGCCGGCCGGCACCATGGCGATGTCCCTCGCCCGCTCCATGATGGCATAGTCGATCGAGATCGAGGGAATCTCGGAATAGAGCTCCAGCGGCATATAGAGGCCGGAAAGATCGCTGGTCGCCGCCTTGTAGGCCGCTTCGGTCGCCTGCCAGATATCGGGCGCCAAGGCAGCAAACGCATCGCGCATGGCGCCGGCGCGGAACAGGAAGATGCCGGTGTTCCAGTAGAAGGTGCCGGCATCGAGATAGGTCCGCGCAGTGGCGAGATCGGGCTTCTCGACGAAGCGCGAGACGTCGAACACTGCGCCCCTATCGGCCGCGACCTCGATATAGCCATAGCCGGTTTCGGGCTGCGCCGGCTTGAGACCGAACACCACCAGGCGCCCGGAGTTGGCCGCCGCCGCGCCCGCCTCGATGCTCAGCCAGAATTGGCGCGGTGTCGATATCTCGTGGTCGGACGGCACCACCAGCACCAGCTCGTCGCCATATTCGGCCAGCGTGCGCAGACTGGCCAGCGCGACTGCGGCCGCGGTGTTGCGCCCCGTCGGCTCGAACAGCGGGCCGCCGCCGGCCAGTTCCAAGCCGGCAAGGTCGGCATGAACGCGCTCGGCATGGCGCTCGGAAGCGATCAGGAAGATCGGCGTTTCTCCGCCGGGCCTCGCCGCCAGCCGGCGCAAGGTCCTGGCCAGCATCGAGCCGTCGCCGGAAAAATCATGGAACTGCTTGGGGTTGTCCTCGCGCGACAGCGGCCAGAGCCGCGAGCCGACGCCGCCGCTCATGACGAAACTGACGATACGCTGGCTCATTCGGATCTCGCTCGGGAGTTGATCGATATAAGTAGCATACCTGCTTTTAGGCGGTGTTTATCCGATTCGAAATCCGCGAAGGGCCAAGACACGGAGTGCAGCTATTGGGCCAAACTCCGAGCACGGGTTGGAGACCGGACCGATCGTACAAGCTTTTGGGTCTCTGTTGCCAGGCGGCGAAATCCGAAGCTTTCGAACCGCGTTTGGTGAAAGCAAAAGAAATGCGACACAAGGGCAGCCATTCCCGCTTGCAGGATCGGAAAGTGGCGGCTATAAGCCCGCCGTCTGGTCACGGAGTGTAGCGCAGTCTGGTAGCGCACATCGTTCGGGACGATGGGGTCGCAGGTTCAAATCCTGCCACTCCGACCAGAAAAAACAATGGGTTAGCGATTTGGTATTTCCGCTACCCCACAGATATCCCCACAGAATGGATCGACAGGCGTTTCCACTGCTCAGCACGGCGTCGCGACGCTGGCAGTCGATTGACTTGGAAGAGGACCGTAAGGGTCAGTCGGCTATTCGTCCGAAGTCTCCCGATGCAGACTGAGTGCGGTCGGGCAGCAACGGTCCATCGGCTGCGCAAGACGATTCGATCAACCTGCGACGGCAGCTGTCTGAGATCCGGCCGTAAGGACGGTGGCGTCAGCCCGATGATGTCGTCGTCGGCAGGGGTCTTCCTCCGGCTGAGGGGACGGCGTCATCCTCTTCCTCACGTCGGCGCAAGATCGGCTCCTCAGGAAAGTGCGGTTCGCCATCAATGGTGATCGGATGCGGCAGGACGCCGTGCTCAGCCATTCGCAGCACGTCCTCTTTGAGCACCCCCAGCAAGTCGGCGACTTCTGTAACTGTCAAATATTTGCTTTCATTATGTTCGTCCGACCCGCATTCGGCCTCGCTACGACAAACTCGTCAAACCTTACTTGCGCGATACTATGGGATAAGACGGATTAATTTGCCTTCAGTCAGTTCGCATCCTTCGTATGTCGAGAGGCTCCTAATCCTGTCCCTCTACGATCCCAGTGGGCCTAGAGTGCCGATGAACGGCGCAGTCACCCTGGCGCCAACGCCTGGGCCGGCTCGCGCACCAGCGCCCATGGCTGCGACTGCCCTATGTGAATGAGCTGACAGGATGAAGGCACCGGAGGAGCGGTGTCCCATGCGCAGGCGCAATCCTGCTCACGAGGTCAGTCTAGGTTCAGCCTTTGCGAACCTATCGCCTTGAGGCACTGGGCGAAGAAAACGGCGGTGAAGCGTCCGCGTGACAACTTGTTGCGAATGTTGGGCACTTTCTCCTCTACGCCGATGGCAGCCAACTTATCGGCGAGGTCGGCGTAGCTGAGGCCCCGGAGCTTTAGCTCAGCCTTCAACACACCACTTATCAGCCGCTCCCACTCGGTTTCGGTCACCCAAACATTCTCCAGCAAAAAAATCTTGCGCGGCCCATTGAAGTCATCTTTTCGGTACTTATGTATCGGAAACAGTACTAACGCACTGTTTTTGATTAACGACTGCCTTTACAAAGGAACCCACGACATGACCTTCGACCAAACAACGGCAAACGTGCTGGACCTGCATTAGGACGACGAGAATCCCCACGCCCTCAAGCCAACGATCGAAACCCTGCAACGTGCAGCAACCCTGATGGCGGACGCCGGCTACAAAGCCCCGCAAGTCTACCATCACATCGTGGGCCAATACGAACGGATGACTCGCTCCTAACATACATAGCGATCTGGCAGCAGAAATCCACGGCGCCCAAGCTGCTCTCTCCACAGGACTTTTTTAACAATGACTGAACCATTCGATCCTTCCATCTCGAGCTCTGACTATCTGGCTTTGGCGTGTGAGCGCCAGCGTGCCGGAACATCCAAGCTGATCGAGGAACTCGCGTGGATGCTGGACTGGGATGGCTACGACTGCGGCCTCAACAGGGAGCATGTCGCCATCCTGACAGATCCACCCAACTGGAGCGCCGCTGTGCGCGATGAGAACAGGAAACCCAGGGTCTTTCTGGACGCCCGGATCAACCAGAAGGGCAATGCGGAAATCAACTGGGCGCGAGGTGACCACAGCATCCTGTATGATGAAGACTTTCTTGCAAGGTATGCGGCCTCGGCCCGATCCTATGACTCGGTCCCGTCGCGGGGTCTTGGGGAGCTGATGTGGTGGAGGGGCTATGAGCAGCTGGTCAGCAATGTCACTATTCGGAAATCGTCGGCGGCCACGGCCTCAACGAGCTCGCGTCCTTTCTTGGCCGGCAGGTGACACTGGTCGGGGCTATGAGGCTCAGCTTCACTTACCAAGTTAACGGTGGCCTCGCCTCGGTTGACTTCGTGCCGACCATTCCGTTCGATCGCCTGCAGGAGATGATGCAGGAGCGCGGTAGGCGGACGGCGGCAAAGCTGAAAGAGGCACGGGGCCTACGCAAGGAGCGAGATGCGGACGGTTGGTCGCCGAAATGATCGCCGGCAAGGAGTATGTAACCTTGGCCGCCATCACCGAGATGAGGAAAAGATGTCAAGGACTTCGAAGGGGGCACGCCTTGTCTGGCGCGACGAAAGCAGGAAGCAAGACGGATCGTTGCGCAGCCGGGCCGGCTGGTTCATCCGCGACGGGGCGACCTTCATCAGCGCTTGCAGCGGCACTGGCGACCGCGAACGCGCTGAAAAACGGCTCGCGAGTTACATCACCGAAAAGTACCAGCCGGTCCGTGAGCGCGGTCGTGATCCCGCTACCGTCGCGATAGCTGACGCCGTTAGTGTCTACCTGACGGACGTCGCGTCCGGTCACGCCAAACCCAAAGAGACCGCCGGCCGTATGGTCGCTGTGGTGAACTGGTTCGCCGATATGACGATTGGTGACATCGACGGCAAGATTTGCCGTGACTATGCCAAAGCGCACGGGGGCGGTGCCGCCGCTAGGCGTCAGCTGGAGGACCTGCGGGCAGCGCTAAACAACTATCATCGAGAAGGCTATGTGACCTCGACGCCGGCCATCGTGCTGCCGCCAAAGTCGGCTCCAAGGGAACGCTGGCTGACCCGTGACGAGGCAGCAAGGTTGCTTCGCGCTGCCTGGCGCATGCGGCAGGCCTGGAAG
>NZ_RZSL01000438.1:0-5293 GCF_003997355.1 Mesorhizobium sp. M1E.F.Ca.ET.041.01.1.1
GCGCTCAATCTCCCCCCTTGAGGGGGAGATGGCCGGCAGGCCAGAGGGGGTCGTCTCACCTAGATCGCCAACGTCTTTCGCGACGAGAGACGACGCCGGCGCCCCACGCGCGGCGACCCCCTCTGTCGCCTTCGGCGACATCTCCCCCACAAGGGGGGAGATCGGCGGTTTCAGCGCCACCGCAGGGTAACCCACCACACATTCCCGCAACCCGTCCTGTCGTCCTTGGCCCCATGCTGCCCCCGAACGTCACTCAAATCGGGCGGATGTTCTGGTTGTGGTGGAAGACGTTATCGGGGTCGTACTTGGTCTTCACGTCCACCAGCCGGTCGTAGACAGGCTCGCCATACGCCTCGCGGACCCGGTTCGGATCTTCGTCGTTGCCGAGGAAGTTGATGTAAACGCCTTCGCGGAACGGCCCGAGGGCGGCGAAGAACCTCCTCGTCCAGGCGGTGTCCTGGTCGCCATAGTCCTCGCCGGGTCGCCACGCCGCGTCCAGGGTGATCGCGTGCGACGCCTGGCGGTTCCCAAACGCCGTCTCGCCCTCGGCCACACGGCTCACCGCCCCCTTCAGTTGGAACAGCGCCACGTAGGACCGCGGCGATGAGGAGGAGAACGCGTGCCCGGCGATCACGTCGACAAGCTCGTCGTGGAGCTCGGGCAGGTGGGTGGACTTCCAGTAGTAGTTCCAGCCGTGGGGGACGGTTGAGTCGAGAGCGCTCTGGAATCCCACGTACGGCGTGGGCCCGACCAGGTCGAGGAGGGGAGTCCCGAATGCGCGGAGCGGGCGGAGCGTCTTCTCACCGTCCTCGATCGGCCCGGCGTAGCAGCTACCCACGATCATCACGGGGCGCCAGTGCAGATCCTCAGGGATGACGGGCAGCGGCGGGGCGGTACCGAACCTCACGACCGTGCCTAGCTCGTCGGGAGCATCGCGGACGAAGTCGCGGTAGAAGCGGAGGACATCCCCGGCGTCGTTTGCGTCCCATAGGATGGGCCCGGCCAGTACGGCAGGCCCGACGGCGTGGAGACGGAACTCGAACGAGGTGACCACGCCGAAGTTGCCACCACCGCCTCGCAATGCCCAGAACAGGTCGGAGTGCTCGTCCTCGGACGCCCGCAGCAGATCACCGTCGGCCGTTACGACGTCGGCGGCGAGTAGGTTGTCGACTGTGAGGCCGTGCTTGCGCATCAGCCAGCCGACGCCACCGCCGAGGGTGAGCCCGGCGACTCCGGTGTGGCTCACGATTCCGCCGGTGGTGGCCAGACCGTGCGCCTGGGTCTCGCGGTCGACGTCGCCCCAGAGCGCGCCACCCTGCACCCAGGCGCTGCGGTCGGCGGGATCGACTCGCACGCCCCGCATCGCCGAGAGGTCGATGACGATCCCGTCGTCGCAAACGGCGGTGCCCGCCACGTTGTGGCCTCCGCCTCGTATGGCGATCTCCATATCGTTGTCGCGGGCGAAGCGCACGGCCGCGATCACGTCGGCGGTCCCGATGCATCGGGCGATCAGGCGCGGGCGCCGGTCGATGGCGCCGTTCCAGACTGCGCGGGCGATGTCGTAGTCGGCGTGGTCGGCACTGATCAGCCGGCCTTGGAATCCGTTGATCTCCGCGACGCTTGGCTGCTGGCTCCGGTGGCCGACGATCATAGTTGTCATTGTCGTGTCCTCTCACTCGAAGGAAGGCCACATCGGACCACCGCGGACCGCTGCCGTATAGTCAAGAATCTGGACTTCACAGCCGACGGCGGGCGTGGAACACTGGCGGCGTGAGAACGTACGGCCAGTACTGCCCCATCGCCCGCGGCGCCGAGATTTTCGCCGAGCGCTGGACACCGCTGATCATCCGCAATTTGTACCTTGGCTGCGGAAGCTTCAGCGAGATCCTGGAGGGCGCGCCCGGACTCTCCCGTACGCTGCTCTCGGAGCGGCTCAGGCAGCTCGAATGGGTCGGGGTCGTCGAGTCGACACCCAAGCCCGACGGGCGCGGGCGCCACTATGAGCTCACGTCCGCGGGCCACGACCTCTTCACGGTCTGCCAGTCGCTCGGCGAGTGGGGTGCACATTGGCTCGAGATTGCTCCCCAGCACCTCGACCCCTTTGTGGCTCTGTGGTCGATGTGCAATGCGCTCCGCAGGGACAGGCTCCCGGATCGACGCGTCGTCATCCGTTTCGACTTCACGGGCCGCCCGCGCCGTGAGCGCTATTGGCTGCTCATCGAGCTTGGAGACACCGAGATCTGCAAGATGTGCCCTGGCTTCGACGAGGACCTCTACATCACGGCGGAAGCCGAAGCCTTCGTCAAATGGCACGCCGGACAGCTTACTTGGGCCCAGGCCACCCGCGAGGGCCGCATCCAACTCGACGGCGACCTGTCGCTCGCCAGAGCCTTCCCGACCTGGAACGCCCGCAGCATGTTCGCTCACATCAGGCCGGTCTCCCGCGCCGCCGTGAGTCCCGCGGGCTGAAATCCTCGGTTCGGCCCTCCCGTCGCGGCGCCGCACCGCCGCCAATGTTACCCATCACACATTCGCCGCCACCAGTCCTGTCGTAACTCAGCCCCAAGCCGGTGGCGACGAGGCTTTCGTAAATTGGCCGATTTTGATATTGCGTGCGGTCATCTCCCGCCGCGAGAAGCAAAGGGGTAAATGGCAGTCGAAGGGTGCCTGGTCGCATGACCGACGGTCCGTATATCGGGCCGCTGGACATCTGCGTGCTCGGCGATTTCCAGGTGGCCCGTGATGGCGCGCTGCTCGACCTGCCGCCGTCGCGCAAGACGAGAGCCTTGCTCGCCTATCTCGCGGTCACCGGCAAGCCGCATCAGCGCGAGCGGCTTTGCGAGATCTTCTGGGACATTCCCGACGATCCGCGCGGCGCCTTACGCTGGAGCCTGTCCAAGATCCGCCAGGTGCTCGGCGACGACGAATCCGCCCTGGTCGCCGACCGCAACTCGGTCTCCCTCAAGGTCGCAACGGACTATGCCCGGCTGCTGCCGCTGGCGAAGGGCGATCTTTCCTTGGCGTCGACGGAAGAGCTCGAGGCCGTTGCCGGTTCGATCCGAGGCGATTTCCTCGCCGATCTCTCGCTCGACCGCTGCTTCGAATACGAGGCCTGGCGCGCGGGCGTCGCCAGCGAGGTCGAGATCGTCGAGCTCGGCATATTGCGCGAGCTGGTCGAGCGCCTTGCCGGCGAGCCGAGGCGGGCGCTGCCGCTTGCCCGGCGCCTGCGCCGGCTGCTGCCGGAGGATGTCGGCCTGGCGGAAGAGATCGAGGCGCTGGAGGAGAAGGTCAGGGCAATGGCCGCCCAGCCGGCACCACGCTCTCCGCAACCGGCCGCGACTGGCGTGGCGCCGGTGCAATCGCCTTCGCCGGCGAAGAGCCCGATGGCCGCGCAGGACCCTGGCCGCGCCGTCCACTTCTGCCGGGCCCGCGACGGCACGAGGCTTGCTTTTGCCAAGACCGGCAGCGGCCCGGCCATCCTGCGCGCCGCGCATTGGATGTCGCATCTCACCTTCGACTGGGACAGCCCGATCTGGCGGCACTGGATGTCGGCGCTGTCGCGCGAGAACCAACTGGTGCGCTACGACGAGCGTTGCAACGGCCTGTCGCAGCGCCACGTCGTCGACGTCTCGTTCGACACCATGGTCTCGGACCTCGAATGCGTGGTCGAGGCGGCCGGGCTCGACCGCTTCACGCTTCTCGGCCTCTCGCAGAGCTGCGCGGTATCGGTCGCCTACGCCATACGCCATCCCGAGAAGGTGTCGGGCATGATCCTCTATGGCGGCTACGTCAAAGGCTGGCGGGCGCGCGGCGACGCCGGCGAGATCGCGACGCGCGAGGCGATCGCGACGCTGATGCGCGAGGGCTGGGGCAAGTCGAACCCGATGTTCCGCCAGGTTTTCTGCTCCATGTTCATCCCCGGCGCCACGCACGAGCATTTCGCCTGGATGGACGATCTGATGCTGCGCACCATATCGCCGGACGACGCCTGGCGCCTGCAGAACGCCTTCTCCGTGATCGATGTCAGCGACCTCTTGGAAAAGGTGCGGGTGCCGACCCTGGTGCTGCACGCGCGCGAAGACAACGTCGCCCCGGTCGAATCCGGTCGCACCATGGCCGCGGGCATTCCCGGCGCGCGCTTCTTCGAGCTGGAGAGCCGCAACCACATCCTGCTCGAAGGCGAACCCGCCTTCGATGAGTTCGTCGGCCACGTCCGCGCCTTCGTCGCCGAGACCGCGGGGTCCTAGACATGTTCCTTCCGCGATCGCGTAATTTCGCCGCCGCGCGCGAAACCTATCTTGAGTGGCGGCGGTTCATTCCGCCTTCGGCCGGTGCCTCAGCTACCCCAACGCCCCCCGCCCACTGCGGCACCGGCCTCAATCTTCTCCGGACAATCTAAGTTGTTCAGCCCTTGGCCAGCGGCACGGTGAACACTGTCGCGGTGCCGGTTAGGCAGAGCTCGCCGGCTTCGTTGCGCACCGATGTCTCCAGCTTTGTGATCGGCTTGTCGGCGCGCACCTCCTTGACCTCGACGCGGCCGGTGATCAATTCGCCGACGCCGGCCGCCTTGACGAATTTCCATGAGACTTCGAGGAACACCGAGCCGGGACCGGGAAGGTCCTCCGCTACCACCGCGTTGAGCATGCCGGAGGTGACGCCGCCCTGCACAATGAGCTTGCCGAACACCGAAGCCTCGGCCAGCGCCTTATCGTAATGCAGCGGGTTGCGGTCGCCGGTCATCTCCGCGAACGCGTCGATATCCTGCGGTCGCGTGCGCCGCGAACGCTCGGCGACGGCGCCCACCCGCGGCCGCCCCTTGATGACGCCGATCCACCCGTCCTTCGTCAAATGCACAGTCATGGTCTTGCTCCGGTTCGATTGCGGTAGAGGTTCGAGGTGCTCAGATTCGAGGCGCCGGCCGGAGCCTGCGGCTCGTCCTGGTTGGCCGGCGCCCGATACGGCCGGCCCTTGGCGGACGAGGCGCGGAGGACCGGCATCGGCTGTCCGGCCAGCGCCTGGACCTCGGCTTTCATGACGGCGCTGAAGCGGCGATGCCGCTCGCCGATGTCGGCGAGCGTCCAGTCGAAACCCGCTACCGCGTCCGTGGTGTCGAGGATCTGGTTGGCGAACCGGTCGCGCTCCTGCTGCCAGGCCGCGAAGGCCGCCGCCGAGCCGTCGAGGACCGCGTGCGCCAGGCCCGCGGCATCGCGCAGCGCGTCGGAGATGCCGTGCGCGGTGAGCGGGTCGCGGAAGAAGCCGGCATCGCCGACCAGTGCCCAGCCGGGGCCGCAAG
>NZ_RZSL01000439.1:0-5267 GCF_003997355.1 Mesorhizobium sp. M1E.F.Ca.ET.041.01.1.1
TTTGAATACCGATCGGCTGCTCCGCGCCTGCGAAGCCGCCGGAACTGAGTTGTCCGGCAAAACCGATCTTTTGGTTCTTTGCAAATTCGGAAAGACCGAGGTCGAAGGCGGTGGCTTCAGGGCTCTCATCGCAAAGGCGCTGGAACTTTCCGTACCCGTGCTGATCGGCGTTCCCGCCATCAATCTCGCGCCGTTCCGCGAATTTGCGGCCGATCTTGCCCGGGAAATCGAACTGCCTCGTCTGCCGTCCGATCGACTCGCGGCGTTGGACCGTTTGCTCGACCGCGGCGTGACGGCACGCGGCCCCTATCAATCCCAGGACGGGAGAATAGCCGGTGCCGAGGTGGCTTGAGACCTGCGTGCGTTCCGTCGTTGCCGGTGTCGTCGTGGGTGTTTCGGCGGCCATTGTCAATCTGACGGGAGGCTCATCGGTTTTGATTGTCTTGGCGGCGATCCTGATAGTATTCGGCGTCTGCGGCGATTTCCGCCAGGGCTAACGCAATTCCAGGAAAACTGTGAGACGGTTTTCCATCTGGAGGTGGCCGTGAAGGGCGCTGCGAATGCCCAGTGGCCAAGCATGATGCCGATCAGCGTCAGCGGAATCGGGGTCAGGATCCAGTGGCAGCTTGAATGAGCTGAACTGCGCGATGACCAGGAATATTCCAGGCTGTCGTGGTCGATCGAAAGCCGGAGCCGCTCGGACTGGTTGTGGAAGCTGTCGTCGACGTCGACGATGAAGGGGATGCTGGCGAAGGTCTCGCGAACCTTGGCCGCGACAGCGCGGCGGGAATCCCTTCCGGTGATTGGCAATTGCGAAATGCGTCGGTTCGCAATGATGGCCCGTTTCATGGTTCTGATGCCGCGGAGCGGTAGAGAAGATGTTGAACGACCGAAAGGTCGAGGTAGGCTCTAGCTTCACACACATTCAAGCCATCGCGTCTTTGCGATCTTCGCGCGCCAAAGCACTCCGTCTGTCACCAGGTGTTCTGGTCGCACTCGGTTTGCCGCGCCTTCGCCAACCAGCTTGCGTTTGGACAAAGATCGGAAGACTGCGGCCGTTCAGAATGCTGCGGCATTGTGGCGAACCGGCAGATCGAATGCGCCCGATCGTCGATACCTTGGCAGACGTTCGCTGGAGCGCTCGGCAACAATGATACAACGATGGATTTCGGTACCGATCTTTAGCTTTGGCGATGGTTCACGGTGGGAATCATGATGCACTCCGCGCTGTCGCGCTGGACGATGTCCTACTTTGCTGCGGCGCTGCTCTTTTTTGTTGGCGCGCAGGCGCTGATGGTCGCTGGCTACGGCTTCCCCTCGGTGGTGGCGGAGGCGCCCGAGACGCTGGTCGTCGTTCATATGGTGACGATCGGTTGGCTCACTCTTCTAATGTGCGGCGCGCTGTTCCAGTTCGTGCCTGTGCTGGTCGCCGGCCCATTGCGCGGCGAGCGGCTGGTATTGCCTGCCTTGATCTGTCTTCTGGTAGGCCATGGATGCCTGCTCGGCGGCTTTCTGGAGCTCGCGGGTACGCTCGAGACGGGAGTTCCGCTGCTTGCTTTCGCCGCCGCGTTGCTGCCAGCTGGCTTTGCTTTGATCGCGAGCGTGCTCGGCCGCACGCTCTGGGGCGCCCGTCTTCCACTTCCGGCGCGTTTCGTTGCGGTAGGCCTGCCGAGCGTGCTCGCCACCGCCGTCCTCGGCGCTCTTTTCGCGCTGCTGCTGTCCGGTTATCTTCCAGCACTGGCCGAGGTCGACTTCCGAACGCATGCGCTTCCGGTCCACATCGCGGTCGGGCTCGGCGGATGGCTGAGCTTTACCGCGATCGGCGTCTCCTATCGGCTCCTGCCCATGTTCATGCTGTCGCCGGACAGGGAGCGTTGGAGCAGCCGTGCGGCGTGGTGGACAGGCGCGGCCGCGTTGCTGCTCATGGTCTTGGCGACGCCTTTTGCAAGCCTGCTAGGAACTCCCGACATCACGACATCTGCCCGGACACTCGCCGTTTTGCTCGGCGGCGTATGCCTCGTCTTTTACGGCGTCGATCTGGTCTACTTCTACCGCCACCGCAAGCGGCGCGCGGTCGAACTCAACAGCCGGGCAGCGGAGGGAGCCTTTCTGGCGCTCGCCTTGTCGGCTGCACTGCTGCTTGCCTTGGTGGCAAGCGGGACGCTGGAGCAGCACGTCGGCGCTCTGCTCTATCTCGTCGCATTCGGCTGGCTTAGCGGGCTCGGTCTTTCGCAACTCTACAAGATCGTGCCGTTCCTGACCTGGTTGGAATGTTATGGTCCCGTGATGGGCAAGAAGCCCACTCCACGCGTGCAGGACCTCGTCGCAGAGCCGCGCGACCGGATATGGTTTGTACTCTATTTCCTCAGCGTGACGGTCGGCACAGCCGCCCTGCTTGCCGAGCAGCCGGGCCTGTTTCGCATCGCCGCCGGTGGGACGCTGCTCGCCACCCTGGCTATCGTGACCGAACTCGTTCTGGCCCGTCGCCTCAAGAATGTGCCCTACGCCCAGCGATTGCCCGAAGGTGCCTTGCCGCCGCGCCTCTTCCTGCCCAGGCCGCATTGAATCAAACAGATGGAGACCGCGATGACCCAATCCGACTACGAACTCGACGTCCGCCCGATCCTGGCCCAAGGCGGCGAACCCTTCGGCGCTGTCATGGAGGCGGTAGCAGTGCTCGCTCCAGGACAGGGCCTGCGCCTGCTTGCGCCGTTCAAGCCGGCTCCGCTGTTTCATGTTCTGGGCCAGCGTGGCTTCGAGCCCACGGCGCGGGAGATTGGCAACGGTGACTGGGAAGTTATTTTCAGGCCGACTGCCGGATGGCAGGAATCCGGCGAAGTGGATTCCGAGTCCTCCCATACCACCGATCCCAAGACTTGGCCTGAGCCGTTCGTTGAGCTGGACAATCGCGGTCTCGAACCACCTGAGCCGATGGTGCGGACGTTGGAAGGCGTGGAGGCGCTGTCGCCTGGCGAGACATTGGCGGCCCTACTGCCGCGCGAACCGGTATTCCTCTTCGAAGAGCTGGAGAGGCGTGGCCACCTCTGGCGCGGAGCGTTCGAGCCGGAAGGGCACTATCGCGTCGTGATCCGACGCGGTTGACCAAATCCAAGTCCACGGACGCGCCCCGAGTTTACTCAAACGACCGACATTCGCGGCCCGCGCCTGACCCGCGACAGGATTCTTGCTCGACGGCACCATGATTGGGGACGTGGAGGGGATTGCACAGCGAGTCGGGAGCAGCGCCCAGTTCGAGGTGTTCAGCTCTCCGTCTTCGGCGCCCGGCCTTCGGCAAGCATAAGTAGGCGGTGGGGTTCGACGACAGTCACCTTCTGGCGTCCGCTTCTGACCAAACCCTTTTCCTCCCAGGCGCTCAGAAGGCGGCTGACCGTGTGCAGCCTCGTTCCCGTCATCTCGGCGATGTCCTGGCGCGAAAGCGGAAAGTCTATCAGGAAACCTGCCTCCGTCTTCCTGCCCGTCTGGTTCACCAGCTTGAGCAGGGCATGAGCCACTCGTCGGTCGACCTGCTCGGTCGACATCTCGATCACGCGCGAATGGGCATCCTGCAGGCGGCTGCCGATGGTCTTATACGCGTTGGCGCCGAAACTCGGATAGGAGGAGGCGAATTCCGGCCAGAGGCTGCTTGGCCAGGCCAGCACCACGCAGTCGGTGGCCGCGATGGCGCTTGCCGGATAGGCGGTGAGCCCCAGCGCGCTGGCGATGCCCATCAATTCTCCAGGGCTGATATAGCGGACGATGACTTCGTCGCCGTTCGGCGTAATCTTGACCACACGGACATGGCCATCCAGCAACAGGAAGAAGGAGTGCGCATCCAGCTCCTGTTCGAAGACCGGCTGTTCCTTTGCGATGCGCAGCGCCCGCGCCTGGCCGATCATGCGGTCGAGTTCGGAGGCGTTCAGGCCCTGGAACGAAGGCAAATCGGCGATCAGCGAGCGGTCGAGTCTACTCATGTTGTTGCTCCGCTTTGCGGCATCTCGCTTATATGAGCTTTCTCTCCAAGTGCACCATGTCACGCATGCGCCGTTTGCCGCAAGCGCTTCATGATGCGGCGTTTTTCCTCTGGGCGTTTCTGCATTAAGGCTCTCGTCCGGGAACATTTCAGCCAAGTTGAATGTTTCTAACGTGACGAAATTGTCCGATCTCGGGCCACCGATATCCGGCAATCAACCTGACAAGCCTAAGGGGGGCGCGACTATGTGACCAGCTACGTGTGCCCGGTTCGCGGTCAGGCCGTTGATATGACCGACCTTAGACAGCTCGTGCGGTACCGGCAGCCCAAGCATGCGACGCTGGAAATGGACGAACAGCCGTTCCCTGAATGGTGATTGCTTGTTGGAAGGCGGGAACAGTGCCCTATAGTTGCTGCTGCTGAAGCGATCGACAGGCGATGTTCCAAGGGAATCCTCCCCCTCCCAGCCCAGCAGGGGCTGGTGGACGAAAGCCGTCTGCCAGCCCCATTTTGCGGCAAAAAGAAAAATGGCCGATCAGGGAATGGCGCGTAAGCGGGGCGCCCTCGGAGCGGCACTGTGTTTGGTGGGGACTGGGTTCTACCTATCTCTCTACAAGATATCGGACGACGGCGAGGCGCCTGACAGCGATGGTGGCGAGCGCCTGCGCCCTGTCCCGGGCGGCCTGCGGAAGCAGGTGTTCACCCGCGTCGATATAGTAGTCGGCCAGCCACTCGCAGAGCGCATCCAAGGACCGCGGCGGCGGCGGCCCGACAGGCGCGGGGGTCTGAAGAGGATCCGATGCGAGGTCGAGGGAGAGCTTGCGGGCCTCGACAGCTAGATCCCGGTATTCATTCTCGTTCCCTTTGATACCGGTGTTCCCTCTCATGTTGGCATACTCCTCAAGGCGCGTGCAGACCTCCATTTCCAGACTGGACAGATCGTAGGGCTCCTGGATTGCCGACCCCGGATGCCGATCCTTGAAGAAGGCTTTCCGGCGCTCGCGCCGCAGCGTCTTTGCGTGCTCCAGTTCCTCGCGTGCCATCCGTTCGGCGGCTCCCTGGATTTCCGGAGACAACCCATGGGCTGCTACATAGGACCAGAATGCGAAGGCGCGCTCCTCGTTGCGGACGGCGATGGCCAGGGAGCGATAAGCGTCCACCAATTCGGGCGAGACGAACCCGATGCCTTCCTCGTCGAAAACATCCTGCGGCACGGCTTCGGGCGGCAGGATTTCGAGCGGCTTATAGGTGACCTGTCGCGACCAGCTCACGACCATGTCGATATGGCCGGTCTCCT
>NZ_RZSL01000043.1:0-21319 GCF_003997355.1 Mesorhizobium sp. M1E.F.Ca.ET.041.01.1.1
CCTCGTTCACAATGCCTATCGCATCGATCTGACCGGCGAAAGCATGCGAAAACAGCGCCCGCCGATCGTCCCCGAAAGCACCGAAGCTTGACCTGAAATAAAGCCCAACCCAAACATCAACGAGACCCAGGATCAGACCGAAATCTGGCCGCCTTCAAATCGTAATGGTGGCCGGCTTCATCGGAATACGCAGCCGACACGCCTTGGGATGGAAACCATAGTGGCGGGCAAGATCGACGAGGGCACGGTTGTAGACGATGCCGCCAGCCTCGCCTTCGCCGATCACAGCCGTCTTCATACGGTCGTAAAGCACTTCGCCAGGAGCGCCGCCCAGCGCCTCGAAAGCCCCAGCATGGCAGCGCAAGACAGTCGGCAGATCCTGGTGGACGACGAAGCGTGCCCAGATAAGGCGACTGAAGCCAAGCACCATGGAGAATAGCCAGACGATTCTCGGCGTGGTCGGCTCATCGGTAAAGACGACATTGAACTGGGCGAAGTCGACCTGCGCCTGCTCGCCGGGCGGGGTCAAAGCCGGCTGCCGGTGAGTCCGGGATATCGCGTGACGCGTTTGCGAAGATAGGCCGTGAAGGGATCGATCACCGCCTGGCGCGGCTTGCGCGGTCCGTAGGCCGGAGCCTCGAGCCCGCGCTCAATGTATTTGCGCACCGTCTTGCGGTCGATCCCGCTCTCCCTGGCGATCGCCGACACCGACAGGCCCTGCCGATGCAAATCCAGTATCATCATCATCTCCCCAATCTTGATCACCGAAATCCCTCTCCCGACCATCGGGAGAAGCATCGGCGATCACGCGCCGCCGGTCTTCCGGAGCGTGCTCCGGGAGACCGGCGGCAGCGCTAAACTGGGGAAGATTCAAACGGCACTTCTGGGGAGTATTGAGCCGGCATCGACACTGTGACATCAAAAATTGATTGCAGGATCGTTCCCGGCGTCGCTGACGCCGATTTGGCAAGAATAAACACCTGAATAACAGGATCGGACAGGCCATCGGCGCATCGCCACATCCGGTCAATGCTCGGCTTCAAATCACCAGCATCAGCCGCGATCATCCTAATCGGCATCGAATGGTTCACATGATGCGTGAGCGACAGGCGAGGTTAGCCGTCAATCCGGATCCACCCCTGGCCGAGTAGTTCCAAATCCTTGCCGCGTGATTGGCCTCGCGTCAGACCCTCTGCACTCCCACGCAGCCGTTACAACAAAACCGGCCTCTTCTCTGTGGCGTTTCAACCACGTTAGGCACTTTTGATGCCGTTCAAGATGGGCCGTTCCACCTGATCAGCTTCGGCCCGATTAGCGCCTACAGGGGAGAGTCGGCACAGCCGTGCCAAGGTCATAGGAAGACGGTCGCCTGCTCCCGCCGTATGTAGCAACTGCCAAAGAGTAGCGAGATTGGCTGTCACCACTGGCCGACCGATACGCTCTTCTAATGGGGCGATACCGCGCAGCCACGTGAAGTTGGTGCACGAAATAAAGACACCATCGACGTCTGCCGGTACCTGTGACGTAACCCAATCGTTGATAGGCTCGAAGCAATCTTCAACGTCTGTGCCCCACATGTCATATCCCCAGCTATGGTGGGATACGGAAAAGTCATGTCCTTCCAGGAAGGCAACCAGCCGTGACGAGACCCATTCGTCATAAGGACTGAAGACTGCCAGCCGCTTTAGGTCAAGGGCCCGCAATGCAGCGATTGCACTGCCGGAGGTCGTTACGGCTGGAACGCCAGACGCATCTTCGATTATCTTCGCCACGCTTTCGTCGTAACCTAGGCCCTCAAGAAAACTGCCCGATGTGCAGGCGAAGGCGATCGCCTTCGTGCGTGCCGCGTGGCTTAGTAGCCGCGCTGCTTCTCCACACTGCACCTTCATTCCAGCCAATTGCTCGTGAGTTTCCTCAGAGTTGAGAACTCGACTGAAATGGAATCGGACCCTGTCTAGGCCCAAACGAGGAAAATCGCACTCTATAAGGTTATTCGAGGATGGAGTTATGAGACCAAGTCCGATTGAAGGCAGGGACATTAGGAAAACTCCTCTTTGTGTTACGGCGGGCCGAGACAAGTCGAAGAACTACGGTTCAATATTTCATATGCGTGGTAAGGCCGAACAGCTGGCCTAGGGATTGCGGCGCAGCGCTATCCTTCTCCGAAAGAATTATGCGCAATTGGAAGTGCAGCTACCAGTCGGTCAATATCGTCCCGATTGTTGTACAAGCTCGGGGAGATGCGCAACCTATCCGTTTGCACTGCGATATCGATACCCTGAGCGCGCAGGTGAAGAGCCGTTTCCTCGGCATTGATCCCGGTGCGCCCGAAGGACAGCAAGCCGGAGCGCTCCCGGCCATCTCGAGGGCTCTTGATCGTCCAGCCATGACTGCGCAGCCGCTCTGCTGCATAGTCTGTCAGGTCAAGAATGTGAGCCTCCGTCCTGCGCTGGCCCACGGCGAGATGCATGCGCACGGCAGCATCGAGCCCCCAGATGCCCGGAAAGTTGACGAGGGCCTCTTCGAAACGGCCGGCATTTGGTCGGAAATCGAGGTCGTTGGAGATACAATCGCCGTGGTCGAAGCTGTGATAGCCGACGTTCGGCGGCACAAGAAAATCGAGCGATTTTCGGTTGCAGTAGAAGATGCCCGTTCCGATTGGAGCGAGCAGCCATTTGTGACCGCCGAAGGACAGAAAGTCGATATGAATTTCCCCCAAGTTCAGCGCCATGCTGCCCACCTGCTGGATAGCATCCACGTTGAGGAGCAGGCCGCGCGAGACGCAAAGGTCCGACAGATTAACTAAGTCTTGGCGGAAGCCATTCGAGAATTGCACAGCACTCACGGAAACCAGCCGTGTACGCGCATCGATCGCTGCCGAGATGTCGGCGATGTCGATTCTCCCGTCCCGGGCTTTGATCCATTTGATCGTAACACCTCGGCGGGCGAGTTGCTTCCAGCAGAGCACGTTAGACGGATATTCGATCTCGGGAAGAAGGAGATTATCGCCTTCCTTCCAATCCAATCCGTTCGCCACGGTGACCAGCCCCTCCGTGGTATTTTTAACGAAAGCGATCTCCGCAGCATCTGCGCCGATTAACCGTCCGACCCTGGATTTGATATCTGTGTCCGCATAAACGCACCAGCCAGAATAACTTTTGTCCCCGTTGTCACGTACGTCATGTAAGAAACTGTCGACGGCCTGCAGCACGGGCTGGCTCACTGGTGATATCGCGGCGTTGTTGAGATATGCGCGCCGTGCGGCAATGGGAAAAAGGTCTCGGACATTCGCCACGGTAATATCCAGCGCATCACCTCCGCTGAACGGTGGGAGCGATCCCGTGTTGGACTTGCTGGTTACGATCTCGTTTGGCACAGCCTACTCCGAAAACTGATTTGGAGTTAATGCTAGGCAGGACGCGCCTGGCGTACAAATTCCTTATGTCTCCCGATCCATGCGCAATCGTCATGAGCTGGCGAGAGAGAAAGAGAGCGGAATTTGATCGCGCAGCACCGAATGTCTTCTGAAGAGAATTCTTCTTATGCGCATAATGCATGAGTGAAACCCGATTACACATTGTTGCCCCCTTTTTTGAGTGGATAGCGTTAAAGTCAAGAGTTAGTCGGCTGCCGGCCTTCAGAGGGCAGGTAGCTGCGCTAATATAAGAATCGCTCGAAGCGACGCTACGAAGTCAACAACAGGACGCAGGCGATGCGTCCACAACGATGGGGAATGCAGATGTCATTCAGCTTGAATCGTCGTCAGTTACTGCTCGGGTCAGCCGCGCTAGGTTCTTTTGCCGTGATGGGAGCAGGTTCCGGAGTATTCTCGCCGAGAGTGGTCGCCGCCGCTGGGCAACTCGTAACAACTACCTATGGTGGACCCTATGAGCTCTTCTGGCGCGAGACACTTGCCCCTCCCTTTGAAAAGGCTACGGGCACCAATGTGTTGGTCGATGTAGGTAACGGCGTTAAATGGGCGGCAGATCTGCGCGCGAGTGGACCTGAGAAGCCAGCCTATTCCTATGTCATGATGAACGAGCTGGTTGGAGCGCTACTGCGGCAGGAGGGCTTCTTTAAGAAGTGGCCCACGGAGAAGGTTCCCAATCTCGCCAAAGTACACCCCAAGGCAATAGTCGCTGGCGGCATGGGCGTTACCGCGATGGTCTCGCCTATCGGGATCGCTTACCGCACCGATATGGTGAGCGCGCCTAAGAAGTCTTGGAAGGAATTTTGGGAAAATAGCGAGCTTAAGGGCAAGATTGGCCTTTACGATATAACCGACACGGGCGGTTACATGTTCATCATGATGATTTCCCAGATCTACGGCTCGAGCGCGCTGGACTTTGATAAGGGTTTTGCACAGCTACAGAAGCTGGTCCCATTCCCGACCAGTGACCCGGCGACGCTGCTTTCGCGGGGCGAAATAGCCGCATGTCCGCTTGATATCCGCGAGACGCTCGACATGCAGAAGAAGGGCGTGCCAGTGGCCTTTGTGGTGCCCGAAGAGGGCATGTTCATGTATGATCAGACCTTCGACTTGTTGCGCGCGGCGCCAAACGAGGACGCCGCTTGCGCTTTCCTCGACTACATCCTCTCTGACGAGATCCAGCTCAAGCTTGCGGAAGAATTTTTGTGCATTCCGGTCAATACTCATACCGTCTTGCCAGCTGAACTTGCCAAATCCTTGATACTCACGGCGAACGATCTCGACAAGATTGTTACCTTTGACTGGATCGGGGCCAGTAAGGTTCGCGACAAGGTCGCCGAGCGCTGGAACCGGACGGTTCGTTGAGGATTAGATGACAAAGCTTGCAATTCGTGCATTAGCCAAGCGTTTTGGGACCTTCACAGGGGTCACCGATGTCAATCTTGAAACGAAGGAGGGGGAGTTTGTCTCCCTCCTCGGTCCTTCGGGTTGCGGTAAAACAACCACTCTGCGATGCGTTGCGGGATTGGAAAACCCGACTAGTGGCCGGATTCTCTTCGATGATACAGATGTGACGCTACTTGGGCCAGAGAAGCGTTCGATCGGAATGGTGTTTCAGAACTACGCTCTGTTTCCCCACATGACGGTGGGAGAAAATGTCGGCTTCGGATTGATGATGAGAGGGATACGGGGAGCGGACGCAGCCTCCCGCATCACCTCCGTGCTCGACATGGTCCAGCTTTCCAATGCCCATGACCGCTATCCGCGTCAGATGTCCGGGGGGCAACAACAACGTGTCGCCCTGGCGCGGGCTCTGGTATTCGAACCGAAGTTACTTCTGCTTGATGAGCCGCTCGCAAATCTTGATGCGAAGTTGCGCGATGAGATGCGCTTTTTCATCCGCTCTGTACAGCAGAGGGTGGGGATCACCACCTTGTATGTCACCCACGATCAGGCCGAGGCTATGGCGGTGTCCGATCGAATCGTGGTTATGTTTGGTGGTCGGATTCACCAGATCGGGGACGCCCAAGGCGTGTATCATCGTCCTGCGACCAAGGAAGTAGCAAGCTTTATAGGGCAAGCGAACTTCTTTCCCGCGAAGCTGATGGCGCGCGATGGCGACTTTTTTGTTCTTCGAACAGCCTTACGCGAATTCCGCGCGCGCTGCGGCGATCCCGAAGTCGCATCGGCTGCCTGCTGCGGGGCGCTTATGGTGCGCCCTGAAGCTATCCGGTTGGGACCAGTCGGCCAGTCCGCTGGCATCTCCGCAATCGTTGAGAGCGCACATTTCTTGGGCAATATAGTTGATTACATGTTGAAGCTTGATGATGGTACTTCCGTCTCTGCCCAGGCTATAGGCGACCTTCAATACGGGCCTGGTACACGGGTCAGCCTATCGTTTGACGAAAGTCGGAGCTGGTTTGTGCTATGACAAGTCAAATTGCCTCTCGGCGACATCTTCTTCTTCTGGGGCTGCCCGCGCTAGCCGTCGTCTGCCTGTTCGTAATGCTGCCGTACGGCGAGATTGTCCTGATGAGCTTCCGGACGCCATCAACCACGGCCGCCTACGG
The DNA here is from genome assembly GCF_003997355.1 of Mesorhizobium sp. M1E.F.Ca.ET.041.01.1.1. NCBI lineage: Bacteria > Pseudomonadati > Pseudomonadota > Alphaproteobacteria > Hyphomicrobiales > Phyllobacteriaceae > Mesorhizobium > Mesorhizobium sp. M1E.F.Ca.ET.041.01.1.1. Next base: position 6,001 of record NZ_RZSL01000043.1, read on the forward strand.
ACCCGGCTTCACGGTGGACAACTACGCGAAGATCCTATCCGATCCCCTCTATCTAAAACTGCTGCTGGACACACTCTGGCAGGCGTCGATCTCGACGATCTTTTGCCTCATCCTAGGTTTTCCGGTCGCTTTTCATCTGGGGCGGACGCAGAGTCGCTGGCGAGGACTTCTATATGCGATGGTCCTGTCGCCATTGTTGACGGGCGTCGTCATCCGCTGCTTCGGCTGGATCGTCCTATTATCCAATACGGGGGTTGTGAACGAACTGCTGTCGCAGTTCGGACTCGGTCCCTACAAGCTGATGTACAATCGAATCGGCGTCGTGATCGCGCTTGTCCACGTGTTCCTGCCATTCATGATCCTGCCGATCATGAACTCGGTGCAGAACATTGATCCGCGGTTTGAAGAGGCTGCCCGTACCATGGGGGCCTCCAAGACCAGTGTGTTCCGTCATGTGCTCCTGCCGCTGACAATGCCTGGCATCCAATCCGGCGCCATCTTGGTCTTCGCACTCGCCGCCAGCGCCTACGTCATTCCGATACTTTTGGGCGGCGGGCAGGTACAGACGATGACGACGGTAATGGTGCAACAGCTCACAGGCAGTCTCCTGTGGCCGTTCGGCACAGCGATGGCGCTCGTGCTGGCTGCAGGTATGGCCCTTACAATCATAGTGTTCGTCTTCTTGATGAGGCAAAATATGCGGAGTCTTAAATGAGGCGCTCTTCGCCGGTTCTGCTGGTCGCCGTAGGCGCTGTCTACATATTCCTTTTGGTTCCTACTGTCATTGTGCTTCTCAGCTCCATCAATCCCGCCGCATATCTCTCGTTCCCTCCCCATGGCATCTCGCTGCGATGGTATCAGGCGTTCTTCGTCTCAACAACGTTTATGGATGCTCTTTTGCTTTCTCTCGCAGTGGGTGCTCTTACCGCAGTAGTCGCTGCGGCGATTGCTACGCCCGCCGCACTTTTCTATGTTCGCCACCTAAATTTTGCCAGAGAACAATTCCGACTTGCGATGCTCGCTCCGATGCTGCTGCCAGAAGTTCTGACGGCGATTGCTTTGCTTTTGTTTTTCAATCACTACTTCGGCGGCACGCGCGATCTTCTCCCACTGCTGATTGGTCACGTCGTGGTGACACTTCCCATGGTATTCCTAAGCGTCACATCGGCCCTTTACAACATGCCGCCGGCGGTCGAGGAAGCGGCTCGTACGCTCGGTGCCAATCCCTTTCGTACGTTTATACTCGTCACGCTCCCATTGATTAAGTCAGGCATTGTAACTGGAGCTATGTTGGCTTTTATCCTCTCCTTTGACAATGTGAACATCTCACTGCTCCTCAAACCGGTCGGCTCGAGCACCTTGCCAATTCAGCTGTACGACTATCTGCGCTACGATTTGAATCCTACCGCAGCGGCCGCGTCCGCAGTTTCGATCGCAATTACGTTCGCAGTGGTGTTTTTGATCGATCGGCTATACGGATTGAGGGCTGTACGCTTCTGATACGAGGCTGGTGGAGGGAATTAGAGCGCTAATGGATATCCGTCTGGACTGGCTTCGGGCCTTTCGGGCGATCATGCAGACTGGCACAGTCACTGGCGCCGCGGATTTCGTTCTGCGGACCCAGCCTCAGGTTAGCCGCATGCTAGCAAGGCTCGAGGCGTCTCTGAACTTCCAGCTTTTCACGCGTGAAGGCCGGCGGCTCATTCCGACCGAGAACGGCTTGCGCTTCTATGCCCACATCGAGCCGATCCTGATGAACTTCGACGGACTCAAGGGGGTTGCTGAGGACATTAGGACTAAGCGTGGCAAACCGCTAATAATCGCTGCCGAGCCGTTCCTACTTCACTCGCTCCTACCAAAAGCCGTCGAGACCATGCACAGCCGCACGGACGCGAAGTTCGCGATCGACATGTGTGTTCGTGAGGTAGGACTGTGGATGTCGCGCAGCAACGTCGACCTCGCCTTGGTTGCCCTGCCGTTTACGCATAGCGATATGGAGCGGGTTGCTTTCGCGGAGGCGGAATTGGTCGCATCGCTGCCGACTGGACATCCGTTGGCAGAGCGCGAAATCGTGCACCTCACAGACCTGGCGGCCGAACCTTTCATAGCACTGCGACACACCACTTTGCTAAGGTCGCAGATAGATCTTGCCCTCATGCGTTCAGGCGGGGTTTTTCGTCCATTTATCGAAACCGGGTCCGGCGCAACCGCGTGTTCCCTTGTCGCACGAGGACTTGGCGTGTCGGTCAGCGACCCCATTGTGGCTAACTCTTTCGAAAGAGAAGGTGTGGTCGTGCGTCGGCTTTCCACGCAGTTGAAATTGACATACGGCTTGTTAGTCGACTCGCGCGCTAGCGCGAGTCCTCACCTACGAGAGATGGTCAGTTGTCTTATTGAAGCCGTGCAGGAGCTTGGCAAGGAGTTCGTCACTGTCGAGCCATATGGCAAAGTCTTGTCACTGCCAATTTTCGGCAAACGGAAACCGCCCACCTCGTCAAATGTTTTTCGCTCTATTCTCGCGTAGAGACCCTCGGGGAGGTCGTTCGGCGCATCATACCTGATCGAGCCAAATAATGTGGCCGGATGCGCTCGCATTATGGATTTAAATGTGATCTGAACGCCCCAAGGCACTTTCCGGAAGAATTGGCCATGCTACATTTTACGATGGAAGAATTTAACACTCGACTGATCGCGACGAGATCATCGCTGGAGAAGCGCGGGCTTGACGCCTTGTTAATATTCAGCCAGGAATCGCATTACTATCTAACGGGCTACGACACCGGTGGGTATAAATTTTTCCAGTGCGCTGTTCTAACTACATCGCCAAGCCCTATCACGCTCCTAGCGCGCCCTGCTGATTTTCATCAGGCGCGCTTGACCTCAACAATTGAAGACATCCGCATCTACCATATGGCCGAACGCGGGAATCCCGCCCAACAGCTCCGCGATATTCTTGAAGAGAAGGGTCTGCATAGAAAACGTATAGGGATAGAGTTGGCAACTCATGGCCTAACGGCCGCCAACTGGGAAATGGTGCGCGAGGCGCTCGCCGGTTGGTGCCACTTTGAAGACGCATCGGATATCGTATGGCGCCAGCGTCTAATAAAGTCCGAGCAAGAACAGGCTTTTGTTCGGCGCGCCGCAGCGATTGCTGATGAAGCAATCCTTGCCGTTCTTAGAACTGCGTGTCCGGGTGCAGATGAGTCAGATATCGAGCTTGCCGTGACCGAGGTCGCCCTTAAGGCTGGAGGTGACGTTACGCTAGCGAAGGTGATCCTCTCCTCCGGCCCAAACGTTATGATGACTAAGGTCGCAAGCGGCTCCAGAACAATGCACGACGGCGATCAGCTCACGCTGGAATGGGCTGGGATCTTTCGACGCTACCACGCAGGTATCCTCCGCACCTTTGCTATTGGTCACGCAATCGAGACGCATAAGGAGTTCTTCAGGGTAACAAACGATGCCCTTCAAGCTATTACGGAGGCCGCACGTCCAGGGAGACCGATTGGTAAGATTGACGAGGCCCACCGTCGCGTTTTCGATGATGCCGGCTACAGTGCGTACAGGTTATCATCAGCGGGATATGCTGTAGGCGCCACGTTTCCTCCGAAGGGCCTACCCGATACACCGCCTTTTATCACAGCAGATAGTACACTGATAGCTGAACCCGGGATGACGTTCTTTGTCCATCCAATGATCATGGACACCCGGGTCGACGGTGTAATGATGCTAGGCTACACATTGCTCATAACCAGCACAGGATGCGAGGTACTGAGCCAACTGCCCATCGCTTATCACGAGTGTATGTAATTGCAAATTCGATGAGCCGTCGTGACGTAAGTGCTTCGTAATTGCGACGTTGCAACGAATGTCAGACACATGGAAAGAACGCCGCTCCGATCTAGCCTGCTGGACTAGAGGCCTTAAACGGGTCGACTCTGAGCTCAAATCCGGCAGGTGATGAGCAAACTCGTCGCAAAGTGCCGTCGCGAGAAAAACCTGAAAGCCTGCAACTCGTCGGAGTGCCAGCACTGATCGGGAATACGTATGCGCGGATGGCATATGCCGGGAACTGTAATACATTGGCCGGACACTCGCGCATGCGTCTACCATTCTGATACTTAAAAAGCTAGGAAGTAGGGGAATGCCATCAGCTTCGGAAAACAATGTGCGACTGTCGGCAGACATTGGGGGAACATTCACCGACGTTGTTCTTGAGAGGAATGGGGCGCGCTGGTCGCGTAAGGTGCTCACGACGCATAAGGCGCCCGAACAGGGTCTCTTAGCGGGCATCGACCAGGTTCTTCAGGAGTCGGGAGTTTCTCCCCAGGAGGTGGGATGGTTTACACACGGAACAACACTCGCGACGAACGCACTGTTGGAACAGCGCGGTGTCGAAACGGCGCTGCTAACGACGGAAGGCTTCCGCGACGTTCTCGAGATCGCTTACGAAAGCCGATACGACACCACGAATCTGAGGATGGTGCAGCGCCAGCCTCTAGTCGCGAGAGAGCGGCGCTTCACAATTCGTGAACGTCTCGCAGCTGATGGCAGCGTTCTCATCCCCCTTGATGACGATGGGCTTACGGAGATTGCACACAATCTCGAGAAGGAGGGCATCGAAAGTCTCGCAATAGGCTTTCTCCATGCCTACGCAAACCCTATTCACGAACGGCGGGCCCGCGACATCATCGGGGCTGCCCTGCCAAATATTTCCATCAGTCTCTCCAGCGACATTGCGCCTGAAATTGGTGAGTATGAGCGCATCTCTACGGTCGTTGCCAATGCCTATGTTCAGCCGATCGTTTTCTCTTATCTTGAGAGATTGTCCCGTGCGCTGGCGGATTTCGGCCTTGACTGCCCGTTCTTGCTCATGACGTCTGGCGGTGGACTCGCCCCGCTTGATCTCGCAAAGCAGATTCCAATCAGGCTTGTTGAATCCGGACCGGCCGGTGGTGCCGTCTTGTCGTCGTCACTCGCGTCCGAGCTCAATGCCGACCGCATCCTTTCATTCGACGTGGGCGGAACAACCGCTAAGATATGCTTCATTGCGCAAGGAAAGCCTCAAGTTGCGCGCATGTTCGAAGTGGATCGCGTAGCCGGTTTCCGGAAGGGCAGCGGGCTACCCTTGCGAATTGCTGTCGTTGAACTTGTGGAGATCGGTGCTGGCGGCGGCTCACTCGCCCGCATCGACAGTATGGGACGTATCGCAGTAGGGCCGCAATCTGCCGGTTCCGAGCCTGGGCCTGTCAGCTACAACCGCGGCGGCGATGTGCCGACTATTACAGATGCACATCTCATCATGGGTCGGATCACGCCGGAGCGTTTCGCTGCTGGTACCATTCCGCTCCGACCTGATCTTGCGGCAGAGGCGGTGGACAAGCAAATCGCTTCCGTCCTCGGCCTCGACGTTGTTAACGCCGCATCAGGAATCTTAGAGATCGTCGACGAAGCTATGACGAACGCGATCCGCGTGCACGGCGCCGAACTGGGCAAGGACGTAGCCGATCACGTCATGATCGCCTTCGGTGGCGCAGCGCCGCTGCATGCGGCCCGCCTTGCGGAGAAACTGGGGATTCATTGTGTTGTGATCCCTAGAAATGCTGGCGTCGGTTCGGCCCTCGGCTTCCTCAGGGCGCCTCTAGCGCACGATATTGTCGTGAGCAAGCCGCTCCGTCTTGCGGATTTCGACCCTGCATTTGTCGCTGGGGTGCTCGCGGATCTGTTGGAGCGCGCCGAGATCGTGGTTAAAAGCTTCGGCGGCTTAGATGGGATCTCCATGACCCGACAGGTCGACATGCGCTATGTAGGCCAGGGAAATGTCATCACGATACCCTTGGCTGATGACGCGCCGACGCGCAGCGAATTGCACGCCCTGTTCGACAAAAGATACCAGGAGCTATTCGGGCGCGTCATTCCTGATGCGGCCATCGAGATCGTTTCCTGGCAGATGCGTTTGTCGAAACAGATATGGCAACCAACGGCTCCTGCTTCCCCGTCCGAGACCAAGGCGCCGCATGCGATGAGCACGCGTGCGATCTTCAACCCGCAGAAAGAGGCGTTTGAAAACTATGACGTGTATGAAAGACAGGATCTCTCGGTGGGTGCTGTGATCGCCGGTCCCGCGCTTGTGGTAGAAGATGAAACGACAACCGTCGTCACCTCCACTTTCTCAGCCCGGGTCGACACAAATCGCCATTTGATTCTGGAGCGTCGTCTGCAAGATGGAAAACTCGCATGACAGAGAACGGTAAAGTTTCACCCATCCGCCTCCAGGTGATGTGGACCCGCCTCATTGCGTTGGTGGAAGAACAAGCGCAGACGCTTTTGCGGACCGCCTTCAGCCCGGTCGTGCGCGAATCCGGCGATCTATCTGCCGGCATCTTCGACCGGCGTGGTCGCATGCTTGCCCAGGCTGTCACGGGAACTCCCGGCCATATCAATACCATGGCTCGCTCGGTGGGCTTCTTTCTCGACTTGTTTCCGTTGGAAACGATGGAGGAGGGCGACGTTTACGTAACCAATGATCCCTGGTACGGCACCGGACATCTCAATGACTATGTCGTCGTTACTCCGTCGTTCTATGAGAGTAACATCGTAGCCCTATTCGCCTGCACTGGGCATATGACCGACGTTGGCGGTATCGGCTTCAGCCCTGCCGGTGAGGATGTCTTCTACGAAGGCGTGACCATCCCGCCTATGAAGCTCATTTCTCGGGGCAAGGTGAATGAGACGCTGCTGGCGATCGCAAAGGCGAATTCCCGTATGCCGTTGGAACTAGAGGGCGATATCTATTCCCAGATCGCATCCAACGAGACAGGTTCGCGGCGGCTGACTGAACTTCTTCGCGAAGTCGGGCAAAAGGATATAGTCAACCTCGCTGACTATATCGTCGATGCCTCGCGAACCGCCATGGCGAAGCGTCTAGCCGGATTGCCCGCTTCCAGTGCTTCCTATAGCATGACGGTCGATGGCTTTGAGGAGGCCATCGAGCTTTGCTGCTCGGTTCAGATCAAGGACGGGGCGGTGAATGTGGACTGGGCTGGTTCTTCAAAGGCTTCCGCCTACGGCATCAATGTTCCGCTCAACTACGGGACGGCGTATACGTCTTATGCGCTCTCTTGCGCATTGGCTGGAGATATTCCCAACAATGAGGGAACGCTTTCTGCCTTCACGGTTCGCGCGGATAAAGGTAGTGTGCTCAACGCCACCCGACCACAGCCGGTCGCCTGTCGTCACGTCATCGGCGCGATGCTGCCTGATGTTGTATTCGGGTGCCTCGATCAGATAATTCCGGACTTGGTACCCGCTGAAAGCGCGTCTGCGCTGTGGAACCTCAGTATTCGCGGCGGCGAAAATAACCGGTTCGCAACGTCGATCGACACGAGCGGCGGCACCGGCGCACGTCCCGGTCTTGATGGGCTGTCCGTTACATCGTTTCCTAGTACCGTCCGCGGAACTCCAGTTGAGATCGTGGAATCGGCCACACCGTTGATCTTCTGGAAGCGTGAGCTGCGCGAGGGATCGGGGGGTGACGGTGAAACGCGAGGTGGGCTTGGCCAGGATATGGAGCTGGGCTCCCAAGGGCCGGATGGCTTCACGATTTTCGCGGCGTTCGATCGCATCACCTATCCCGCACGCGGTCGGAAGGGCGGCGAAGCTGGCGCGAAGGGCGAACTCATGCTGAGTACGGGTGAAGTGCTCAAGGGCAAGGGTGCGCATCATGTGAAGGCTGGGCAAAGCATCATTATTCGCACACCCGGCGGCGGTGGCTATGGAGATCCATCCCAACGCGGCTCAGAGGCGCGCTGCGTCGACACTCTGCGCGGCTACACTTCTGCCAAAGCCGCAACCGAGCGGTGATGCGGAGGGAAACTGTCCGATCGTTGCGACGTCCCAGTGCGAGTGCAGGGGGGAGGTTTCCGACAGAGAATTCAACTAGTGAATAGAATTATAGAACAACCTTTTGAGTAGATGACTTGGAACTGTGAGCCCAGATATGACCGCTACAGATGTCGAATTTCTCGAAATACTCACGGCAGAGCGTGAAATCAAGAATGTAATGCATAGTTATGTACGAGGTTGTGACCGTAAAGATTACGACCGCGTCAGAGATGCGTATCACGAAGACGCTTTCGACGACCACGGTCCAATAAAGGCATTAAAGCCTGGATTAATGGAGTGGATACAAAATTACAATAAAGATACGCACCAAATGATGCATTTGATATCCGAGCCATACATCGAGTGGCACGGACAAATTGCGTCGGTTGAGACGTACTGTCTTCTCATTCAGCAGATGAACTCAACGGTTGGAGATCAGGAGAATTCCCCCCGCTATTGCACCCAGGCTGTCAGATATGCAGATCGCTTTGAGAAACATGACGGGAAGTGGCGAATTGCGCACAGGGTAGTCATTTACGAAGCCATCCGTGATGAAGAGGCTACTCCACCTCCCGCGGGCGCAGTCTATATACTTCCGGAGTGGACGAAAGCAGTGCGTTCACTTCAGGATCCTATATACACTGTCTTAACAGCAAAACCCATGGAGGATGATACAGGATCTCATTGAGGCGGTTCCCTAACGTTGGGCTGCCTAAGACATGCGCCAACAGCTGCCTTTCGTTTCCGCCGCTCGTTAGGTGAGCGCTGGCCAAACGGTGAGCGTCTAGGGCAGGGAATGGCTTTTGGTGCTTACTTGGGGTCAGGACAAGGTGCGCCGGGAGACCGGCAAGGATTAGATGGTGCAAGTCCATTGCAATGAAGGAGTAGCGATCCACATTGACCCCGAGTCATGCGCGGTCAGTCGGCCGCCCGTGAAGCGTTGACAGGGGAGCGTGTAGACCAGCCATTGAACTCGCGGCGGCGGAAGGCACGACGATCAGCGCCATGGTGGGTCGGGCGCTTCGGGCTTTCTCGGCGAAGCCGACGGTCATGCCTCTACAAGTGGCGCCGCACGGCGAGAGTTCGCGAGACGGGCTTTGCGGAAGTTGTCGTGGCTCCCGACGAGCCTGTCGCCGTTTCGCGACCGGCGGCATCCCCAGCGTAACCGTCCGGTGGCGCTTTCGATTACCCACATCGTCGGCTTGACCCAATGGAGATGCCGAAGGCGATGTCGTGCAAGCGGGTCATGCCGCGCCAGACGACCATGTTCCCTGGAGGCGGATCATGTTTGCGGGCGAGATAGCCGCCAAGCATGGCGATTTGCAGCAGGTAGGCGGCGAGCGTGGGCCGTCGGAGGCGCGGTCGCGTTCGGGACGCGTCGATCCGGTCGAGCGCAGTGATCTCGGCGACAGTGAGAACGCTGTCTGGCTCGGCGTCTGGCTTGGCGCGCGCCGACACCAGGGTCAGGTCCTGGATGAGCGCTTCGCTGACGCCGAGTTCGCTGGCGACACGTTCGACGGTGTAGACGTGATGCACCTTATTGCGCTGCATGATCAGGCCGCCGCTGGTTGGGTCCGCAGTTTTGCGGACCTCCAATTCCATGGCAGCAGATCATCGATTTGATGGGCCGGATAGGCGGGCAGTCGGGCGAGGACGTCGGCGAGCCAGGCCTGCGGGTCGATATCGTTCATCTTGGCGCTTTATGCCGACCGCCGAACTATGCCGAGCGCCTCTTCCGATCATGGCGGTATGGAGCGCTTTGCCCGCCATTTCGACCAAGAACCGGTCGTTGACACTCGGCATAGTTCTGATGCTCAAAGGGCGTTCAGGAACTCAAGAAGCCTGTCGTTTGGTTGCGTATTCCGACGAAGCCGGCCATCGATTCCGATTTGAAGCCGGCCAGTCATTCCGATTTCATTCCGGCCGGTGTTCCGATTTGAAGCCGGCCCATTTTTCGGACTGATCCTGGGTCTCGTTGATGTTTGGATTGGGTTTCATTTCCGGTCAAGCTTGCGCTGTTTCAGACGCTCTTGGCGAGCGCTGTTTTCGCATGCTTTCCCCGGTGAGATCGATGCGATAGGCGTTGTGAACGAGGCGGTCCAGGATGGCATCGGCCAGGGTTGGGTTTGCAATGATCTCGTACCAGCGATCCAGAGGCAACTGGCTGGTGACGATTGTCGATCGGCGTTCGTAGCGGTCTTCAATGATCTCAAGCACATCACGCCGCTGATCATCATTGAGTTTTTCCGGTCCCCAGTCATCGAGAATGAGAAGGTCGGTTTTGGCGAGTTGCTTGAGGATCCGGCCATAACGTCCGTCGCCCCTCGCGAGGGCAAGCGTTGCAAACAGCCGGGGAACGCGGTGATAGGCGACGGAGAAATCCTCTCGGCAAGCTTTGTGGCCAAGCGCACAGGCCAGCCAGCTCTTGCCGACGCCCGTCGAAACAGCTTCATACTACCGGCTATCAGGGCTGCCATGGTTCGATTGTCCGCTATGTCTTTCATCCGCGCTGCGGTGAAGCTGTCGCAGTGACCGGTCGACAACGCTATCGCGGTGAAGTGTCGTTCATCATCCGGCAGCCAGACGGCACACTGGCGGTGGTGCCCGCCTGGATGATGGAGGACAGTGCGGCGGCGATGGCTGTCAGTGATACACCGCGTCTGCCGCTTTCATGCCTGCTCGATCTCCGTTCCGAACTCGATGCCTGCCTATGCTTGCTGCGCAACGACTCATGTCATGGAGGAGACGAGCATGCAGCGCAGGCAGCCCAGTTACCGCCAACCGGATCTGTTCGTCACCGAGCCGCCGCGAATGCCGCTGCCGCCCGAGCGGCAGAAGCGGCTTCTGCCGCTGATCGGCGCGCTCCTGAAGGAGTCCGCATCGACCCCGCCGGCGAGGGAGACGGACGATGAAGACCACGGTTGAGCATCTGGCGCGTGGGGCGTTCGTGTACGTCCGGCAATCCACCGCCGACCAGCTTGTAAAGAATCCCGAAAGCCGCCAGCGACAATATGGGTTGGCCGAACGTGCCCGCGCCCTTGGCTGGACGGACGTGACGGTCATCGACGAGGATCTCGGCCGTTCGGGATCGGGGATCAGCCGGCCGGGCTTCGAACGGCTGCTGGCGGCGATCTGCGAAGGCAGGGTCGGTGCCGTTCTTGCCATCGAAGCCTCACGCTTGGCGCGCAATGGGCGTGACTGGCACACGCTGATCGAGTTCTGTGGTCTCGTCGGCACGCTGATCATCGATGAGGACGGCATCTATGAGCCGCGACATCCCAATGACCGGCTGCTGCTCGGCATGAAGGGGACGATGAGCGAGCTCGAGCTGTCGATCTTGCGCGCCCGGTCGATTGAAGCCTTGAAGCAGAAGGCGCGCCGGGGGGAACTCTTCCTGACAGTGGCGGTCGGCTATGTGAGGGCGGGCCGCGACCGGATCGAAAAGGACGCCAATTTGCGCGTGCGCGAGGCGATCGCCTTGGTGTTCTCCCGCTTCGCTGAGATGCAGAGCATCCGCCAGGTCCACCTCTCGTTGCGCAGCGACGGCATCGTGCTGCCTTGCGTCAGCTACTCGCGAGAGGGCGGCCGCGCTATCGTGTGGAAGCTGCCGGTTTACAACACGGTGCATCACATCCTGACTAATCCGATCTATGCGGGCGCCTACGTCTTCGGGCGGACCGGCAGTCGCGTGACGATCGAAAATGGCCGCAAGCGTATCGTGCGCGGCTTTCGCAAAGACCAATCCGAATGGGAGGTCTTGCTCGTCAACCATCACGAGGGTTACCTCAGTTGGGCGGAATACGGAAGGAATCAGCGCCTGATCGCGGACAACGCCAACGGTAAGGGCATGATGATGGCTCGCGGCGCGTTGCGGCGAGGCGAACTTCTACTCGGCGGTCTGCTGCGTTGCGGTCATTGCGGGCGCAAACTCCATGTCGCCTATAGCGGCAGGAACGGCAACACTGGGCGCTATCACTGCCGCGGCGCGCAGTTGAACCACGGCACTGACCCGTGCATCTCGTTCGGCTCGCTGCGGGCCGATCTTGCCGTTGGCGCGGAAGTCGTTCGGCTGCTCCAGCCGCTTGGCGTTGAGGCCGCACTCCAGGCGATTGAGGCATGCCGGATGGAGGCCGGTGAAAGGCGGCGGCAGATCGAGTTGGCGCTTGAGCAAGCGCGTTATGAGGCCGCGCTGGCGCGGCGCCAATACGATGCGGTCGATCCCGATAATCGTCTGGTGGCCAGCGAACTCGAACGACGGTGGAATGCGGCGCTGGTGATCGTTCAAGAACGCGAGGCGGAATTGCAGGCTTTGGGGCGACACCAGTTGGAGGCGCCGTCTGAAGATGAACGCCAGGGACTGTTGCGCATGGGTGCTGATCTTGAGGCGGCTTGGCACCATCCTGCGGCCACGGCAGCCAGCCGCAAGCGCATCCTTCGTGCCGTACTGCGCGAGATCGTCGTGCGTATCGAAAACGAACAGCTTCAATTGATGATACACTGGCAGGGCGGCGACCACACGGTGCTTACCGTGAAGAAGAATAGAACGGGCCAACACCGCTGGATTGTCGAGCCCGAGACCGAGACGCTGATCCGTCATCTCGCCCGGCTGATGCCCGACAAGGCTATTGCGTCACTGTTGAACCGCCTGGGCAAGAAGACAGGGCGTCTCAACGGATGGACGCAGTCGCGAGTGTGCAGCTTCCGCAGCAAGCATGGCGTCGCGGTTTACCGGGAGGGGGAGCGGGCTGCGCGCGGCGAAGTTACCTTGAACGAGGCGGCTGACATCCTCAATCTCAGCCCAATGACGGTGTTGCGCATGATCCGCAGCCGCATCCTGCCGGCAGAACAACATTGCAAAGGGGCACCCTGGGTCATTCGCAGCGAAGATCTTGAGAACCCAGATGTAGGGGATCGCGCCAATGCCAGCCGCAAGCGTCCGCTAACATCAAATCCGGACCAACAAATCCTTGTCTTTCAATGACATACCAAGGTGGGCATTATGACGTGGGATCGGCCGGCCCGGTGATGAGAAGACTGTGATGCTTTCTGATCCAGTCGCAGCCGGCGAGCGCCATGAACAAATTGCGATCAAGACCGCGTGCGGCACGAAAGTCGGCATTCTCGATCTGTGCGTCATGGCGAAGTTTTGCAGCCCTGGCGCGGGCTTCGAAACGCTTCTGGCGGCGCATGGTAGCCTCGCGCTCGAGCAGCATGGCAAGCCATTCGCCATGCTCGAGGCCGCGTGCTTCGGATTGTGCGTCGAGCTCCTGGAAGGCGCTGGCCATGCCATGAAGGCCGAGTTCGCACAGCATGTCGATGGTCGGATGGATGAGCATTGGTGTGTCTCCTCAATGGAAGTAATCGGGGCCACGCAGATTGGCGTGATCGACGATGGCGGTCGATTCGGTGGAATGCCTTGCGGCCTTGTGATTGGCGATAAGCGAGGCGATGCTCTTGCAGTTCAGCCCACCGATCTCGACAGCGCGGGCTGACACGGCTTCGGCGCGATCGCGTGTGACATCGCGAAACAGGCGCAGGACACCCAGGCATGTTCGAAAGCCTTGTTCAGGATGTGGGCGGCTGGCGAGGATTGCGACAACCAAGCCTTCTGTCTCAGGGCCGACGGATGCGGCCCAGCGACGGAAACGATCCGGCGTCCACTCGGCATATCGCCGGTGGGAGCTGGGCATATGATCCGGGTCAGTCCCATGACGAGGGCCGCCATAGCGGCGCTGATGGACGGCAATGCGCTTGCCGCGGTGAAAGATCTCGATTGTGCGTGCCGTTGCTCTCAGATCGACTTGCTGGCGAATGAGGCTGTGCGGCACGGAATAGAAGAAGGTCTTGAACTCGACATGGTAGTCCGTCGAGACGCGGGCCAAACGCCACTCGGCGAATTCGTAGTCTTCGCTCGGAAGGCTTGCGAGCGCAGCACGCTCGACGCTCTCAAACAGTTGCCGGCGACTGACGCCCAGCCGACGCATGACGTGATCATTGATGCGATCGAGTGCCTGGCGAATGGCGGCGTTGGCCTCGGCCAGCGAGAAGAAGGTCTGGTTGCGCAGCCGCCCCAGAATGCATGACTGGGCGAAACGCACGCCGTGTCCTTCGGCCGTCGCGGCCGTGCCGGAAGAACGCCGACGCCATAATGGGATGCCATCATGCCGTAGCTGCGATTGATCTCGGGATCGTAGAAGCTGGCGCGGCTGACGCCCGACTTCAGATTGTCGGGGTTTTGTGTCCCGAACGGTTATGTGGCCCGCAGCCTGTTGATCCAACCGTTCTCGATGACGGCGGGCACATAACGATCAGAGGCCAGCGAGCCATTCGAGAAGTTTTGGTTCGCTCTGCCAGACTGGTCTTCGGGGCGGTCCCACCGAAGAAGTCGAAGGCACCTGGCAGGCCTCAAGCGCCTCCTGCTTCATCCTGATGTTGATCTCGGCATATCGGTTGGTCGTATCCAGGCTGACGTGGCCAAGCCAACCTCTTATGACGTTCACGTCGACACCGGATTCGAGTAGATGCATGGCCGTCGTGTGTCTCCAAACATGCGGAGAAATGGACCTGTGTCCGTTGCCGATGCGAATGTCCAAACCATGACGCCGGACGAGCTTGTACAGGCCGAATCGCGTCAGCGACTTGCCGACGTTGCTGACGAATACCGGAGTTGTTGGCGTAGCTGGCTGGCGTCGGTCACGCAGCATCTCGCCAAGCAGGCGGGCGGTCTCGGGCCATAGTGGGCAGGTCCGCCATTTGTCGCCCTTGCCGTGCAGGTTCACCCGCGGCGAGGAGGTCAAAACCAGCTGATCGATGGTCAGTCCGATGACTTCCGTTGCGCGGGCGCCAGTATTGTACAGGAACATGAGCAGCGCCTTGTCGCGGGTGGCCAGCTTCCCGTCGCGCGGCAGTCCGTCGAAGAGCCGTTCGACCTCGTCGCGTTCGAGATAATAGGTGGCCGCCGGCTGCGTACGCTTCCTCGGGATGGCGGCGACGCGCTCGGCCTCCGGCAGCACCATCGGCTCCTGGCCACCGGCATAGGCGAAGAAACCGTGCAACATTGCGAGCCGGTGGTTCCGTGATCGGATGCTGTTGCCGCGCTCGGCTTCAAGATGGGCGAGAAAGGCCCGCACATTGTCGGCGCTGAGATCGGTCAGCCCGAGCTTGCTGACAGGGCGTCGGTTCTCCCTGGCCAGGAAGAGAAGGAACAACCGGATCCCGTCGCGGTAGCTCCGGATCGAGGTCGGGGCCAGACCCTTCTCGGCTTTGAGATGGTGCTCGAAGAACTGATAGACGAGACTGCCGACGGTCGTCATGGCCGGCCTCCACTTGATATTGGCACGGCGAAGCGTTCGAAGCGCTGACCGGCGGCCTCCATCAGATCGGCGGTAATGGGGAGATAGACGGCAGTGGGGGCGGGGTCCACGTGCCCCCTGAA
>NZ_RZSL01000440.1:0-5267 GCF_003997355.1 Mesorhizobium sp. M1E.F.Ca.ET.041.01.1.1
GGACAAGGAAGGCGATAACCTGGACCTGCCAGGTCCAGATGGCGCCATTCAACTCGGCCTGCCAAGGCAAGATGGCGGCATAGCCGATGAGCAGCGAGATCGCGCCGATGATAAGGGCCGCGATGCCGATCCACAGCATGAACACGCCGGGCGCCACGATTTCCATCACCAGAAGCACGAAGCCGAGAACCATCCAGTTCCATGGCCCGAGTTCCGAAACGATGCGGTCGATCATTGACGTTTCTCCCACCCAGACGGCATAGATCAGTTGTCGCTCCGCCGCACCACCGGCGGCCGCGAGCCCTGCCGCGGCGTGCCGGAAGGGCCGTCGCCCTTGAAGACTTCGCGGGCGATCTCGCCGATACCGCCCAGCGAACCGATCAGCGACGAGGCTTCGAACGGCATCAGCACGATCTTGTTGTTGCTGGACGAGCCGATCTTGGCCAGCGCCTCGGTGTATTTCTGCGCGACGAAATAGTTGATCGCCTGCACGTCGCCCTTGGCGATGGCTTCCGACACCACCTGCGTCGCCTTGGCCTCGGCTTCCGCCGAGCGCTCGCGCGCCTCGGCGTCGCGGAAGGCGGCCTCCCGGCGGCCCTCGGCCTCGAGAATCTGCGACTGCTTCAGGCCTTCGGCGGCGAGGATCTGAGCGCGCTTGTCGCGTTCGGCCATCATCTGGCGGCCCATCGATTCCACCAGATTGGCCGGCGGGTTGATATCCTTGATCTCGACGCGGGTGATCTTGATGCCCCAGGGATGCGCCGCCTCGTCGACGACACGCAGCAGGCGCTCGTTGATGGCGTCGCGGTTGGAGAGCAGTTCGTCGAGATCCATCGAGCCCATGACGGTGCGGATGTTGGTCATGGTGAGGTTGAGGATGGCGTTCTGCAGACCGGAGACCTGGTAAGCGGCCTGCGCCGCATTGAGAATCTGGAAGAAGGCGATCCCGTCGACGCCGACGATGGCGTTGTCGCGGGTGATGATTTCCTGGCTCGGAACATCCAGCACCTGCTCCATCATATTCATCTTGGCGCCGATACGCTCGAAGATCGGGTTGATGATGTTGAGGCCAGGCGTCAGCGTCTTGGTGTACCGCCCGAAGCGCTCCACCGTGTAATTGTAACCTTGCGGCACCGTCTTGATGCCTTTGAAAAGAAGGATGACGACGAGAAAGACAAGAACAATGATGGCAATATCGAAACCGCTGAAGCCCATTTCGTTTCTCCCTCAAAGGCGGCGACCTCACGGAATCACTTAAGTGTGTTTCCGCAGCGTTACAATCATGTGATCGCTAATATTGGTTAGCGGACGCTTTTGCGCACCGGTTTCAGGGTCTGTCGATGAAGCCCGTCACACCCAGCCGGACAACTCGCGCCGCACCAGCGCCTCGATCACCGCCATGCCCTCGGCGCTGTCGTTGAGGCAAGGAATATGGGCGAAGTTCCTGCCGCCGGCGTGATGGAACGTCTCGGCCGCTTCACGGCCGATCTCGTCCAGCGTTTCGATGCAGTCGACGGAGAAACCCGGATTGACGATGGCGATCGACTTCACGCCCTCCTTCGCCAGCTTCTCGACGGTGACGTCGGTATAGGGCTGCAGCCATTCCTGCGCGCCGAAGCGCGACTGGAAGGTGATGATGAGCTTTTTGTCATCCCAGCCGAGCCTTGCCCGCAGCAGCCGCGTCGTCTCGAGGCAATGTGCCTCATAAGGATCGCCCTTGTCGGAATAAGGCTTCGGAATGCCGTGATAGGAGGCGATCACCACCTCCGGCACGAAATCGAGCGTCGCCAGATTTCGCTCGATCGAACGGGCGAGCGCCTCGATATAGACCGGCTCGTCGTAATAGGGCGGCACGCTGCGGATCGCCGGCGCATGCCTGATCCTCATCAGCGCGCGGAATAGCTGGTCGTTGGCGGTCGCCGTCGTCGTCGCCGAATATTGCGGGTAGATTGGGAAGGAAAGGATGCGCTCGCAACCCTGTTCGACCAGTCGGAGGGCGACGCTCTCCGTCGAGGGATTGCCGTAGCGCATCGCCCAGTCGACCACGACATTCGGCAAGTCAGCGAGGGCACCGGCCAGCTTCCCGGCCTGAGAGCGGGTGAAGGTGCGCAGCGGCGACTCGTTCCTCTCCCGGTTCCAGATCCTGGCGTAGTTGGCGCCGGACTTTTTGGGCCGCGTCGTGAGAACCAGCCCGTAAAGGATCGGATACCAGATCGCCTTGTTGAGCTCGATGACCCGCGGATCGGAAAGGAATTCCCTGAGATAGCGCCACATCGGCTTGAAATCGGTGCCGTCGGGCGTGCCGAGATTGATCAGCATGATGCCGATCTTGCCGGCCTTTATCGGTGCGGCGCCTGCCAGCGCCGGACCGGCGGTCTCGGCGGCTTTCGCATCGGCAGGGTTGGCAAGCGTCATCAACGGTCTCCGGACGGGCGCCGTGAAACTAGCGACGCCCTGCTGCTTTTCAATGTAGCGTCTGGCCGCACCTTATCCCGCTCCCGCATGAAAACGGAACACCCGCCCGGTTGCCGGACGGGTGCCCCTGAATTTTCCGGCGAGAGATTACTTCGCGGCCGGTGGAATGGTGAGCGTCGCGCCGAGCGGCAGCCGGCGCGGCCTGTAGTCCTTGTTGGCCTCGGAGATCAGCTTCCATTTGGCGCCGTCGCCATAGTTCTTCTTGGCCAGGTCCCAATAAGTGTCACCGGCGGCGATGACATGACTGGTCTCTGGGCCAGTCTCAGCCGGCTTGGCCCCGGCCGGTGCCGGCTCGGCAGGCTTCGCCGGTTCGGCGGCGGGCGCCGCAGGCGCGGTTTCAGCCGGAACGGTCGGCGGTGTGCCGGCGATGTCGCCGGAATTGGACGGCAAAGCCGGCATCGCGGGCGCAGTCTCGGCCGGTTTGGCAGGCTCGGTGGCCTGTGCCGTCGTGGCCGGAGCTGCCTCGGCGGGCTTTGCCGGTTCAGCCGCGGCTACCGTCGCGCCGACCTCGGTGATGCGGCCGTCGAGCTTCGGCGTATAAGGCCGGTGCGCGCCGAGATAGTCGGCCACCACCTGCTCCAGGCCAGGGCCGTAGTCGTAAGCGTCGGTGGCCTTCTCGGCGAAGACCTTGTAGCCGTCGCCGCCCTGGCGCACGTAATTGTTGGTGGCGACAAGATACTGCTTGTCGGGATTGATCGGCGCCCAGGCGCCGTTCTCCATCACCTCGACGGATTTGACGCGGCCGGCATTGGGCGCCACCGACTTGTCGAAGGAATATTTCAGCCCGGCGACCTGCGGGAAGCGTCCCGCGCCGTCCTCGATCTGGCTGAGCCCGCTTTCCAGCCCGGCGACCAGATCCTTGCCGGAGATCTTGAACGTCGCCAGCGTGTTCTGGAACGGCAGGACCGTCAGCACCTCGCCCATGGTCACGGTGCCCTGGTCGATCGAGGCGCGCAGGCCGCCGCCGTTCGAGATGACGATCTCGACGCCCTGGCCTTTCACCCGGTCGAGGACGGCGTCGGAGACGAGGTTGCCCATCTCGCATTCCCGCGCCCGGCAATTCTCGCGGCTGCCGTCGATCGGCTTGGTGGTCTCGGCGACCTCCTTGTTCTTCAGCGCCTCGATCGGCGCGCCGAGTTCCTTGATGCGGGCGAGCACGGCGGGATCCGGTGTAATCGACTTGTCGAGAAAGATCGGGTCGCCGTTCGCTTCCTTGACGACGCCGTTGTCGTCGAACACGACCTTGAACTCGCCGAGATATTTCGAATAGGACGCCGCCTGCACGACCGGCACCTTGTAGCCGTCGGGGTTGTCGACCATCGTCGGGTAGGGGCCTGCCGCCTTGGGGTCGGTGTTGGACAGGAGCGTGTGGCTGTGCCCGCCGACCACCACGTCGATACTCGGGATTTTCGCAATGACATCGCGCTCGCGGTTGTAGCCGATGTGCGTTACGGCGATGATCTTGTTGATGCCTTCTCCCTTCAGCTTCTCGACCTCGGCGGTGATCGACTTGACGTCGTCCGCGATGGCGATGTTGGGACCGGGCGAGGCGAGTTCCGGCGTGTCGTTGGTGACGGCGCCGACGATGCCTATTTTCTGCCCGCCGACTTCGACCACGATCGACGGCTTGATCTTGCCCGCGGCGCCGGATTTGTCGTTGGGCATGACGTTGGCGCTGACGACCGGGAACTTCGCCTTATCGACAAAAGGCACCAGCGCGCTCTCACCGTCGTCGAATTCGTGGTTGCCGAGCGTCACCGCGTCGGGTTTCATCTGATTGAGAAACTCCTCCTCGGCGGCGCCCTTGTAGGTGATGTAGAACAGCGATCCCTGGAAGCTGTCGCCCGCGTTGAGCAGCAACACGTTCTGGCCTTCCAGCTTCTTGCGCTCCTGCGCGATCGCCGTGACCAGCCGGCCCGCGCCGCCGATGCATTCGCCCTTGGTTTCCTCCTCGGCGGAACATGTCGACTCGTATTTGTTATTGCCTTCGATGCGGCTATGCCAATCGTTGAAATGCAGGATGTTCAGCGTGTAGTCGGCAAAAGAGGTTCCGGCCGACAGGCCAAGCGTCGAGGCAGACAGGGCTAGAATGGCGGCAATTTTCTTCATCTTCGTCTCCCGGATAAGCTGACCTGATGTGCTTAACGCCCTCGCTTGACTGGAACATAACAGCCAGCTTCGGGTCATGTTCACATCGCGTTTTGGTCGATGCAAGCGGAAATCGGGAGGAAGTTTGCCGGCACAAAAAAGGACGGCGGCTTGCGCCGCCGTCCCTGAAAAGGGTCGATGCCTAACGGCTTATGCCCGGCGCGTCAGCACGAAGTTCTGACCGCTGGCGCTGGTGCAGTTGAGCTGGCTGGTGGAGACCATCAGGCAGTTGAAGCTGACCGGCGTCTGGCGGATCAGCGACGTGCCGTGGATCTCGACCGAGGTCGGGCCGGTCATGGTGTAGCTGCCTTCGGACAGCTTCTGGCCGGTGTCGGTGGCGACGGTCGTGAAGCTGCCTGCCGCGAAGGTCGACAGGCCGGTGCCCTTGGCGTCGATCCAGTTGCCCTCGACGCCCTTCGGCGCCGCTGCGATCGGCTCGGAAGGGCCGGTGGTGGTGCAGGCGGCAGCGGCCAGAAGGCTTGCCGCGGCGCTTGCCGAAAGCAATTTGCGCGCAATGGTCATTTGAAAACCCTCTCCTCTCGCATCGGCCCGAAAATCGACTTCGATTTCGGATGGCACGACGCGTCCATTCAATGTGCTAGAGCGGACTTGGTGCATCCGAATGGACGCGTGTCGCTCTAGGC
>NZ_RZSL01000441.1:0-5263 GCF_003997355.1 Mesorhizobium sp. M1E.F.Ca.ET.041.01.1.1
CCGAGATGGCGCAGCCGATGACGGTCGGCGTGCCGCAGGCCAATGGCTCCATCGCCGCCGAAGCGGTCATGGATGTCCAGCGCGTCGCCGACGCGGTGCTGCACATGGCGAGCCTGCCGCTCGACGCCAATGTGCTGTTCATGACCGTGATGGCAACGAAGATGCCGTTTGTCGGACGCGGGTAACGGCCCCGAGCGCTGATCGAACGCAGCGCCTACTCGCCGAGCACCCGCCGCCGCTCCTCGAACTCGTTCTTGTCGATCTCGCCGCGCGCGAAGCGCTCTTTGAGAATGTCAAGCGCCGTGCGCCCTGGCGGCGGCTGATGGGGTGGCATCACAGCCGGCCCGCCCAGCCAGCGACCGAGCGGCAGGACGGCGGCTACCAGCACGACAAAAAAGAGGATCATGAACAACGGGCCGAAAATCATCATCCAACCTCCGCCCCACCACATCATGCCGGGACCATAGGCATACCTGTCGGCATCCGACGCCTGAGCCCAGGCAACGCCGGGCGAAAGGGCCAAGACCACGTTCATCGCCGCAGTCGACCTCAGCAGACCTTTCTGCATGGGCTTGCTCCATCATTCACACTTGCCATCCTACACCGTCGAGCGGCCGGTATCTTGCGCCAGATCAAACGCGACATGCTTGCGACGGTCATGCTGAAGGACTCCAGCCGGACCATCGCAAAGACGCGTCTGACGGATTCGCTTAAAGCGCGTCGCGATCTTTCAGATTCGCTCCGTGCGCTTTAGGTTTTTGATTTTACGCATGTCTTTGTCTCCCGAAACCGGTTCCCACTTTCGGGAGACATGCTTTAGGGCGGGCAGCTCACGAGAGCGGCCCGAGCGAGCTGATCTCGACCAACCCGGTGTCGGCTCGGCGAGCCCGCTCGCCATCTCCCTCGAGTGGAGGGTGGAAGCTTACTTTGCCAAAAACGCCTCGATCCGCTCCAGCGCGCGCAGGATGTTCTCCTCGGAATTGGCGTAGGAGAGCCGGACATAGCCTTCGCCGAGCACGCCGAAGTCCGGACCGCCGATCAAGGCCACGCCGGCGTCTTCCAACAGCGTCGAGGCAAGCTTCTTGGCCTTCCAGCCGGTCTTCGACACGTTGGGGAAGGCATAGAAGGCGCCCTTCGGCGTGATGCAGGAAATGCCGGGCAGCGCATTCAGCCCTTCGACCACGATCTTCCTGCGGTTGTCGAAAGCGCGCATCATCTTCTCGACATCGTCCTGCGGGCCGTCGATCGCCGCGATGCCGGCATACTGGCTCGGCGCGTTGACGCAGGACCAGCAATTGACCGCAAGCTTGCGCACCTTGTCGTAGAGATAGGCGCCCTTTTCGCCGTTCGGCCAGATCGACCAGCCCATGCGCCAGCCAGTCATCGCCCAGGTCTTCGACCAGCCGTTGAGCACGATCAGCCTGTCGCGGATTTCCGGGAAATTGAGCAGCGAGCAATGCGTCTCGCCGTCATAGGTCATGACGTCGTAGATCTCGTCGGACAGGATCGCCACCTGCGGGTGCTTCTCCAATCCCTTGACCAGTTTCTCGATCTCGGCCCGCGGGGTGACGCCGCCGGTCGGGTTGGCGGGCGAGTTGAGGATCAGGAGCCTTGTCTTCGGCGTGATCAGCGCCAGCGTCTCGTCGGCCGAGAAGGCGAAGCCGTTCTCCTCTCGGATCGGCACGGGAATAGGCGCGGCGCCGGTGAACTCGATCATCGAGCGGTAGATGGGAAAGCCGGGATCCGGATAGAGAATCTCCGCGCCCGGTTCGCCGAACATCAGGATCGCGGCGAACATGGTCGGCTTGCCGCCGGGCAGGATCATCACGTTTTCGGCCGACACCTCGACGCCGGTCGTGGTCAGCGTGCGGCGCACCACCGCCTCGCGGGTGGCCAGCAGCCCGTTGGCGGGCGTGTAGCCATGATGGCCGTCGCGCAGCGCCTTGATCGCCGCCTCGACGATGTGCTGCGGCGTCTTGAAGTCGGGCTGGCCGATGCCGAGATTGATGATGTCGCGGCCCTGATGGGCAAGCGCGGTGGCACGCGCGAGCACCGCGAAGGCATTTTCCTCGCCGAGACGGTCGAAGGCGGCGATCGTGTGGAGCATTTTTCCCGTCCCTGTGGTTCTTACTGTTGGCGAGCGTTTTTGTGAGCGTCCATTCGCAAAAGTCAAACAGATTGGAGTTCCCCGTGCCAAAAAATATTGGGGTGTCGGAAAATCTGAAAGATTGGCAGCCGCGCCCGCGTCCGGAACGCAAAGCGCTCGAGGGCCGGACCGTCAGGCTCGAGCCGTTGAGCGCCGCAAAACATGGCGATGGGCTTTACGAGGCGTCGTCTGTGGCCGATGTCGATGGCCGCTTTACCTGGCTGCCGGATTATCCGCCGGAAACCCGCGCCGCGTTCCAGCCATGGCTGGACAAGGTCGAGGCGAGCGAGGATCCGCTGTTCTTCGCTGTCATCGACAAGGCGAGCGGCAAGGTTGCCGGGCGCCAGACACTGATGCGCATCGATGCCGCCAACGGCGTCATCGAGATCGGCAACATCTATTGGGGGCCGCTGATCTCGCGCAAGCCGGCGGCGACCGAAGCGCAATTCCTGTTCACCAAATATGCCTTCGACGAGCTCGGCTACCGCCGCTACGAATGGAAATGCAACAACCGCAACGAACCGTCGAAGCGCGCGGCCGAACGTTTCGGCTTCAAGTTCGAGGGCATTTTCCGCCAGCATCTTGTGGTAAAGGGCGAAAATCGCGATACGGCGTGGTATTCGATCATCGACAAGGAGTGGCCGGCTTTGCGTAAGGCCTATGAGGCCTGGCTCGATCCGGCGAATTTCGATGGCGAGGGCCGCCAGAAGCGGCGGCTCGAGGATTTCCGCGCCGAATTCGGCGCATAACGGGAGCGCTAGATGGCGCACGATCACGGCTCGCATGGGGTCGGTGCACACGACCATAGCCATGGCCACGGCGCCGGGCACATGCATGGATCGACCGACAAGAAGCGGGTGCTGATCGCGGCCTGCCTGACGGCCGGCTTCATGGTCGCGGAGGCGCTCGGCGGCCTTCTCACCGGCTCGCTGGCGCTGCTTGCGGACGCCGGTCACATGCTGGCGGACGCGATCGCGCTCGGCCTTGCCTGGTATGCCTTCCATCTCGCCGGCCGCCCTGCCACCGGCCGTCTCACCTACGGCTTCGCCCGCGTGAAGACGCTGGTGGCCTACACCAACGGCATCGCCATTTTCGTCATCGCGCTATGGATCGTCTATGAAGCCTGGGGACGGTTGATTCACCCGGCGCCCGTGCTGGGCGGCCCGATGCTGGTGGTGGCAGTCGCCGGCCTGCTGGTCAACATCGCCTCCTTCTTCGTGCTGCACGGCGGCGATCGCGAGGGCCTGAACATGCGCGGCGCCATCCTGCATGTGCTGGGCGACCTGCTTGGCTCGGCCGCGGCAATCGTGGCGGCGCTGATCATCCTGGCAATCGGCTGGACGCCGATCGATCCGATCCTCTCCGTCCTGGTGTCGCTGCTCATCCTGTCGACGGCGTGGTCGCTGATGCGCGAGGCCGCGCATGTGCTGCTCGAAGGCGTGCCGGCAAGCCTCGACCGCGACCTGATCGCCAAGGATATCGAAGGCGCGGTCAAGGGCGTGCGCGAGGTGCACCACATGCATGTCTG
This sequence comes from Mesorhizobium sp. M1E.F.Ca.ET.041.01.1.1, assembly GCF_003997355.1. Lineage (NCBI taxonomy): Bacteria > Pseudomonadati > Pseudomonadota > Alphaproteobacteria > Hyphomicrobiales > Phyllobacteriaceae > Mesorhizobium > Mesorhizobium sp. M1E.F.Ca.ET.041.01.1.1. The sequence continues at coordinate 3,675 of NZ_RZSL01000441.1, forward strand.
GTCGCTCGACGGCACCAGCAACATGGCGACACTGCACGCCTGCCTGAATGACGGCGTCGATCCGCATGTGGCGGTGAGCGCCATCAAGAAACGGCTTGCCGCGAAGCACGGCATCGATCATGCGACGGTGGAGCCCGAGTTCGGCCTCTGCGCCGACAGCCATGACGAGCACGACCATCGCCATGATCACGACCACGCGCATGATGCGCCTCCTGATCGCCGCCACTATCATTGACGCGTGCCTGATGATGAACTTAAACGACCTCGGGCCAAGGGACGCCTGCTGATGGATCGCGAGACGCGCAACGCGGCGATCGCCGCGGCCTGGATACTGCTGCTGTTCGGCCTCGCCGCCTATTTCCTGCCGACCATCATGTTGGCCGCCGGCAAGGTCTCGACCATCCTGGCCGCCATCATCGCCGCGATCTTCATGGTGGGGCTGTTCGTCGTCCTGTGGCTGCGCGGACGCAGCCAGCGCAAGAAGGGTCTCTAAAGATGAGAATTCTGATTACGGGTGCCGCCGGCATGGTGGGCCGGAAGCTGATTGCACGGCTGGCCAAGGACGGCACACTCGCCGGCCGCAAGATCACGGCGCTCGATCTGCACGACATCGTGCCGGCGCAGGCGCCGGCGATCGACGGCGTGGAAGTCGCCATCCATACCGGCGACTTCGCCGCATCCGGAGCGGCGGCAAGCCTGGTCGGTTCACGCCCGGACGTGATCTTCCACCTTGCCGGCATCGTGTCCGGCGAGGCGGAGGCCAATTTCGATCTCGGCTACCGCGTCAATCTCGACGGCACACGCGCGCTGTTCGACGCCGTGCGGCTGGCGGGCTTTGCGCCGCGCCTGGTCTTCACCTCGTCGATCGCCGTGTTCGGCGCGCCGTTCCCGGATGTCATCCCGGACGAGTTCCACCCGACGCCGCTCACCTCATACGGCACGCAGAAGCAGATGAGCGAAGCGCTGCTTGCGGACTACACGCGGCGCGGCTTCTTCGACGGCGTCGGCATCCGGCTGCCGACGATCTGCGTTCGCCCCGGCAAGCCGAACAAGGCGGCGTCGAGCTTCTTCTCAGGCATCATCCGTGAGCCCTTGAGTGGCCAGGAAGCGATCCTGCCGGTGCCGCGCTCGGTGCTGCACACCCATGCCAGCCCGCGCTCCGCCGTCAATTTCCTGATCCATGCGGCGGAGATCGACGGCAATGCGGTCGGGCCGCGGCGCAATCTCACCATGCCGGGAGTCGCTGCCACCGTCGGCGAGCAGATCGAGGCGCTGGAGCGCATCGCCGGACACGAGGTGGTGAAGCGGATCCGCGAACAGCCAGACGAGACGATCTGGGCGATCGTCAAAGGATGGCCGACGCGCTTCGAGGCGCGGCGGGCGAGGGAGCTGGGTTTTGCCGCCGAGAAGAATTTCGACGAGATCATCCGCGCTCATATCGAGGACGAGCTGGGCGGGAAGATATATTGATATTCAGGTGATGCCGGCCTGCAAACGGCGGCTTCCTGCGCTTCCGGCCTTCGCCGGCCGAAGCATTCATGAGAGTGGCGTGGGAGTTAAGGCTACGGCCGGCGTAGGCCGGTTCTCGG
>NZ_RZSL01000442.1:0-5238 GCF_003997355.1 Mesorhizobium sp. M1E.F.Ca.ET.041.01.1.1
CACCGTGCCGGTGCGCGAGGTCAGGCTTTCGGCCGGCGCCGGCTTCGTCGTCATCATCTGCGGCGAGATCATGACCATGCCGGGCCTGCCCAAGGCGCCGTCCTCGGAAAAAATCTTCCTCAACGAGGCGGGCCAGATCGAAGGCCTGTTCTAAACATCTATCGAGCTGAAAATGACCAAGGGCGCCGCGCTGCCGCGGCGCCCTTTTTTCTTGCTCGGATTTCTCAACCCACCGTCGAGGAACCGAACTTCTTGATGCCCGCGACCGACATGCTGACGAACTGGTCGAGGATGGTGAAGAAGATGTCCAGGCTGAAGCCGAACAGGAAGGCGAAGGTGAACAGGCTGAAGCCTATTCCAGTGACCTCGCCGCCGAGCTTGGTTCCCGGCGCCATGAACCATGCGAGGATCATGCCGGCCAGCGCGCCAAGCGCGATGCGATGGATGAGCCGGGCCAGCGTTGGGTTGGGTAAGAGCGGGTTCAGGATCATGCGCATGTGGAACATGATCCCGCCGAGAGCGCCGTAGAGTGCGGGCAGGATCCACAACGCATAGGGGCTGAGGACCTCGCTGAGGGTCTTGGCCTGCAGTGTCAGCGTCGAAATCGAATTCGGCGTGATGGTGATGACGCCTTCGCATTGCAGGCTGCGCGTCGCTTCGTCGAAATCGGCGTTCACATCCTCCGCCAGGCCTGCCGTGTCCGTGGCGCTGACGACCTGTGTTCTGCCTTGAGCGTTGCCGCCGTTCTTGCAGTCGAAATCCGACTGCTTTAGCGGCTGACTGCTCCCGGCCTCGCCGTCTTGCCTTGCGGGCGCGACTTCCTGGCCGCAGAACTGGTTTATGGCCATCTGCCGGGGGCTCGGAAAAGCCGTCGATGCCCCCGCACCGGCTGGCGAGGTGGAAAGCTTGCAGTAGGTCCACTGCATGCCCCAGATCGGGAATGGTGCCTCCTGCGTCATGAAGCCTTGCGCCCTTACCAACAGCGAGGAAAAACGTTGGTCGAGCGAATGCAGGCTGTCGACGGAATTGTAATACGCGTCCTTCAGCAACGTCAGGTCGGTCGTCGAGGCCTGCTGGGTCGTGGCTGAGCTCAGTTGCCTCTTCGTCGCCCAGACCTGCCTTATCGATTGTCCGAAGCGGGCGCTGAAATCGTTGTTGTCGATCTCCTGCAGCTCGGCATTGATCGAAACGCCTCTGTTGTAGACATAGGTGAGCTTGCCGATGACGATCATCATCGTCACCGACAGGGCGACGAGAAAATAGGTCGCGACGGCGGTCCGGCGCGACATGTCGCCGGGCGACCAGCCCGACCGCAAGGCCGCCAGGGTGGAAAAAGGCACGGTGGCTGAGCAATCGTTCAGTATTGTCTGGAGATTGACCACAGCAGGTTGGCTGGCGGTGGCATCATCGAGCTTTTCGGCATCGCCGATGGCTGCGAACAGAGCGCTGTCCTTGAATATGCCGTAGCGGCCGTAGCTGGCGACAAGCTTCGCGTCCGCAAGCAGGCCGGAAACAAGGGGATCTTTGGATGTCGTCATCGTAGCCCCTCGGACGACTAACCAAGGTAGCCCGGTACGAAACCGTACTGGGACGGGCATCCACAGGCGTAGCCGGGAGGCCCGGGCGGCTGCGCCCAGCACCAGAAGAACTGGGTGACGCAGATGGTTCCCGGAGCATGCGGGGGAAGTTGCGCGAAGGCGGGCCACGGCAACAGCGCGGCAGCGGCGGCCAGCGCCAGAACAACCACGGTATGTGCAACGCGCGCTTTCACGTCAGCCCCCGGCCAATCGCGCTTGTTCAATGCATCATCATTCTCCAGAAGTGCTGGGCTTACTTCTGTGAAGTGGGTCACGTTTTTCTTTCATTACTTTCTACACCAAGAAAAAGGCGCCGCATTGCTGCAGCGCCTTTTAATCTTCCACACAGGCCCGGTTTTAGGCCGCGTTGCGCGCCAGCGCCCGCTGGTTCGACGCATGGATCGTGTCGCGTTCCGGCAGCGTGCCGGTCCTCAGGCAGTCGATCCATTCGGCGGTCTTCAGCACCGCGGCGAAGCGCGACTGCAACACCACGCTCACCACCCGATGGATGTCCTCGGCCGACGCATAGCCGGCGCGGTTGGCGTAGGGCACAGAACCGCTGGCGTCCGAGAGGAACTCGACCGCAAAGCCCATATGCACGGCGTGGATGATGGTCGACAGATCGCAATTGTGCGTCATGTAGCCGACGACCGCGATCGTATCGATGCCGTTGGCGCGCAGCCAGTCTTCGAGGTCCGTGCCGGTAAAAGCGGAGGGCAGCGTCTTTTCGACATAATGGTCGCGGGCGCGCCTGGCGATTTCGGGATGCAGCTCGCCGCCATGGCTGCCCCTGGCGAAGATCGGCGAGGTCTCCGGCGCCATCTGCTTGACGACGACGATCTTGATGCCGGACGCGGCCGCCGCATCCATGGCGCGCGCCACATTGGCGACGCTGTCGTCGGAGGGCGGATGCTGGATGGCGAGATTGCCGCCGTTGTAGTCGTTCTGGACATCGACGACGACGAGCGCGCGGCGCGGCTGGGTGGCTGGTGCTGGCATGGCGGTTTCCTTTCGACCGGGTTGATGAATGCAAGGCTAGGCCGGACATCCACAAGCAGAAAGTGGCCCGATTGACATTGTTCGAAAGAATTGGGACACTTGACCTAATCCCAAATGGTGTCCGCCATGCGCAATCCGATCATCGCCGCCGTCGCCTTTGACGGCATCAGCCCGTTCCATCTTTCCGTGCCTTGCCTGGTGTTCGGCGCCGACCGCACGAAGCTTGGCCTGCCGCGCTTCGACTTCCGTGTCTGCGCGGCCGAAGAAGGGCCGATCCAGACCGATGCCGGTTTGAGGATTTCGGTCCCGCACGATCTTTCGGCTCTTGACGCGGCCGATATCGTCATCATCCCAAGCTGGAAGGATCTGGAGGCTCCTCTGGCCGCACCGCTCAAGGGTGCGCTCGAACGGGCGCACGAGCGCGGCGCGCTGATCGTCGGCCTGTGCCTCGGCACCTTCGCCATCGCCGCCGCCGGACTTCTTGCCGGACGAAAGGCGACGACGCATTGGGCCTATACCGATCAGCTCAAGGCACTTCACCCCGACATCGCCGTCGATGCGGACGTGCTCTATGTCGATGAAGGCGACATCGTCACCTCCGCCGGCGTCGCCGCCGGATTGGATTGCTGCCTGCACATCGTGCGGGCCCGCTATGGTGCCGAGGCAGCACTTCGGCTCGCCCGCCACGTCGTGCTCTCGCCGCACCGGCAAGGCGGACAGGCCCAGTTCATCGAACGCCCGCTCGCACCGACACCGACCGCCGACCGGTTCGCGAAGGCCCTCGATGAGGTGCTGGCAACGCTCGGCGAGACCCACAGCCTCGACAGCGTCGCCGATGCCGCCGGCCTCACCCGCCGCACCTTCACGCGCCGCTTCCAGAAGACGACCGGCACCAGTTTCGGCGACTGGCTGACCGACCAGCGCGTGGGGCTGGCGCAGCGGCTGCTGGAACAGACGGATAAATCGATGGATATGGTGGCCTTCGAAGCCGGCTTCGGCAGCGCCACGTCGCTGCGTCAGCATTTCGCGGCGCGGCTCAAGACCTCGCCGATGCAGTATCGGCGCGAATTTTCCAGGCACGCGCCGTCGGACCGGGCGGCATACTCGACATTGCTCTAGAAAGACGGCCTTGGCCCTCAGCGCTTCCCGGTCACCCGCGCCGGATTGCCGACAACGGTCGCATTGGCCGGCACGTCGCGTGTCACCACCGCGCCGGCGCCGACGATAGCGCCCTCGCCGATGCCGACGCCGGCAAGGACCACCGCGCTGCCGCCGATCCAGACATTGTCGCCGATCGTCACTGGCTTTGCGATCTCCAGCCCGGCGCGCCGGCCGGCGGCTTCTCGGTGATGCTCGGCGCAGTAGATCTGCACATTCGGCCCAAGCAGCGTGCCCTTGCCGATGCGCACCGGTGCGGTATCGAGGATGGTGCAGCCGGCATTGAGGAAGATGCCTTCGCCGAGGAAGAGGTTGAAGCCGTAAGCGCAGTGAAACGGCGCTTCGATGCGCGCGCCTTCGCCCGCGCCGCCGAGCAGCGCCCGCAAAGCCGGGCCGATATCGCCGCGCTGCCGTGGCGGCAGGCTGTTGTGCTCGAACAGCGCATCGCGGGCGGCAATGCGCAGCGCTTCCAGCTCGGGGTCGATGCAGGTGTACCATTCACCCGCCGCCATCTTCATGCGCTCGCTTGTCGTCATGGCCGCTCCTCCGATGCCGCTGCTGCCAAAGCACAATCCGCCCCTAAAAGCATGTCTCCCGAAGGTGGGAACCGGTTTCGGGACAAAGACATGCGTAAAGTCAAAAACCTAAAGCGCAGGGAGCGAATCTGAAAGATCGCGGCGCGCTTTCGGGAAAAGCCGTGGCCAAACGCCCGGCCTATGCTAGCCTGCTTTGTCGGGACCGTGCGAGGGTCCTGAATTTGAGGGGGTCAATCATGCTTTACATCCTTGCATTGCTGATTGGCGTCGTTGCCGGCCTGCGCGCCATGACGGCGCCGGCGACTGTTGCCTGGGGCGCTTGGCTCGGCTGGTTGCCGGTCGCCGGCACCTGGGCGAGCTTCATGGGGCACTGGATCGCCGTCGGTATCTTCACCATCCTGGCAATCGTCGAACTCGTCACCGATCAATTGCCGTCGACGCCGAGCCGCAAGGTGCCGCAACAGTTCGGCACGCGCATCGTCGTCGGCGCCTTCTGCGGCGCGGTGATCGGCGCGACCGGCGGCGCCACCATCGGCGGCCTGGTCGCCGGCGCGATCGGCGCGGTGATCGGCACGCTGGGCGGCGCCGAAGCGCGTGGCCGGCTGGCCGCCAGCTTCGGCAAGGATCCGCCTGCTGCTTTCATCGAGGATGCCGTGGCGATCATCGGCGGCCTGCTGATCGTGGCGGCCGTCGCATGACCGCGAAGAACTTCGACGCCATCGTCATCGGCGCCGGCCAGGCCGGCACTCCGCTCGCCGGCCGGCTGAACGCAGCCGGCATGAGCGTGGCGCTGATCGAGCGCAAGCTGGTCGGCGGCACCTGCGTCAACACAGGCTGCATCCCGACCAAGACGATGGTGGCAAGCGCCTATGCCGCGCATCTTGCCCGCCGCGCCGCAGACTACGGCGTGACGCTCGGTGGTCCCGTCGGTGTCGACTACAAGGCGATCAAGGCGCGCAAGGACAAGG
>NZ_RZSL01000443.1:0-5216 GCF_003997355.1 Mesorhizobium sp. M1E.F.Ca.ET.041.01.1.1
GCCATGGGCAAGAAGATCCGCGCCGAGATGGACAAGCAGCGCGAGCGCTTCGTCTCGGGCGCGGTCGAGCGCGGCGTGGCCAAGCCGCAGGCCGACTTCATCTTCGACCTCCTGGCGAAGTTCGCCGACTACGGCTTCAACAAGTCGCACGCCGCCGCCTACGCGGTGGTGTCATACCAGACCGCCTATCTCAAGGCGCATTATCCGGTCGAGTTCCTGGCCGCGTCGATGACGCTCGACATGGGCAACACCGACAAACTGGCCGATTTCCGGCAGGATGCGCTGCGCCTCGGCATCGAGGTGGTGGCGCCCTCGGTGATGACCAGCTTCCGACCGTTCGAGGTCGGCGACAACAAGATCTTCTACTCGCTGGCGGCGCTCAAAGGCGTCGGCGACGCCGCTGTCGAGCATATCGTCGAGATGCGTGGCGAGAGGCCGTTCAAGAGTCTTGCCGATTTCTGCGAGCGGGTCGATCCGAAGGTCGTCGGCAAGCGCGTCTTCGAAAGCCTGATCATGGCGGGAGCCCTGGACTGCTTCGGGCATGACCGCGCCCAGATGATGGCCGGTGTCGAGCGGATGATGGGGCTCGCCTCGCTGGCGCAGCAGAACGCAATCTCCGGCCAGGCCGACATTTTCGGCGCCTCGCTTGGCGCCCAGTCGCAGGCGCTCAACCTGCCTGCGGCCGAACCCTGGCTTGCCGCCGACCGGCTGCACCGCGAGTTCCAGGTGGTCGGCTTCTATCTCTCGGCGCATCCGCTCGACGAGTACAAGGCCGCGCTGCAGAAGATGCGGGTGCAGAACTGGGGAGAATTCTCGGCAGCGGTGAAGCGCGGCGCCGCGGCCGGCCGGCTCGCCGGCACCGTCACCACCAAGCAGGAGCGCAAGACGCGCACCGGCAACAAGATGGGCGTCGTGCAGTTCTCCGACACGACGGGCCAGTATGAGGCGGTGCTGTTCTCCGAAGGCCTGGCGCAGTATCGCGACATGCTGGAACCCGGCCGCTCGGTGGTGATCACCGTCTCGGCGGAAGACCGGCCGGAAGGCATCAATCTCCGCATCCAGACAGTGCAGTCGCTGGAGGACGAGGCAAGCCGCATCCAGAAGGCGCTGCGCATCTTCGTGCGCGACGCCCAGCCGATCAACATCCTGGCCAACCAGCTTTCCGTGAAGGGCGAGGGGCAGGTTAGCTTCGTCCTTATCAAGGACGCGGGTCAGGGCGAGGTGGAGATCGAGCTCCCCAATCGCTACCGCATCTCGCCGCAGGTCGCGTCGGCCATGCGCGCGGTGCCGGGTGTGGTCGAAGTGGAATTGGTTTAGAGCAATTCCAGGAAAAGTGCGTATCGGTTTTCCGTCCGGAATTGCGTAAAACAAATACTTAGAGCGGGTCAGCGTTTCCGTGAATGGCCGACCCGCTCTAGTTCAGGAAACCGCGGCTTCCGCCTCCGCCGTCGGCGGGGCTTTCCGCTGCAGGTTGAGCAGATTGCCGGCCAGGATCAGCAAGGCGCCGCCGGCGGTGAAGACGTCGATGTGCTCGCTGTAGAGCAGCCAGCCGATCAGCGCCGACAGCGGCACGCGCAGGAAGTCCATCGGCGAAATGACAGTCGCGTCGGCGTGGCTGAGCGCGCGGGCCATGCAGAAATGCGAAGACATGCCGGTGAAGGCGACCAGGAATATCGACGGCCAGAGTTCGACCGACGGGTTGCGCCAGACATAGAGCGCCGGGACGAGGCCGACCACGGACTGGATGATCAGCATCCAGAAGATGATGCGCACGACGCTGTCGGTTCGCGTCAGCGACTTGACCATGACCACCGAGACGCCGAAGCACATGGCGGCCCCCAGCACGACGAGATGACCGGGATCGACCGAGCCGACGCCAGGACGCACGATGATCACCACCCCGATCAATCCCAGCACGATCGCCGTCAGCCTTGGCCGCGACAGCCTTTCGCGGAGAAAGCTCACCGCCAGGATCGCGGTCCAGATCGGTGTCGTGAATTCGATCGAGATCAGCACGGCCAGCGGAATCAAGGTCAGCGCATAGAGCCAGGCGGCCTGGCCGGCATAGTGGACGACGTTGCGCGCGACGTGGGCGAGCGGGCGCTCGGTGCGCATCGCCTTGAAGCCGCCGCTTGTCATCACCAGCGGCAGCAGGATGAAAAAGCCGATCACCGAGCGCAGCTCCAGCACCTGGAAGACATTGAGCGCGGCCGTCGCGGTGCGGCCGGCGACCGACATCGCCAGGAACGAGGCGATCGAAAGCGCCATCCAGAACGCGGCCTTGGGGATCGAGGGAGCGGGTGCCATGGGCGCTATTTCGCAAGCCAGCACCCTTGCCGCAACCGCTAGCCGATGCATTCGACTGGGCCAGCGCGATGAGGCGTAAAAAAACGGTCACGTTGAAGGCGGAACCTGCAGCGGCCGCACGCGTTCGAGTCGTTGTGTCCGTAAGCTTTGGCATGTCCGATGCCGAGGGGAGACCTCCAATGAAATCGCTGATGCTGCTTGTGCTCGCCGGCTGCCTGACGGCAGCAGTGGACGCCCGTGCCGACGATGCCGATTTCCTGCGCTCGTTCCAGGGCAGCTTCGCCGGCAACGGCACCCTCAAGGTGAGCGCCAGTGCGCCGACGGTGAACATCTCCTGCACCTTCAAATCCGGCGCCAGCTCGACCTCCCTGTCGCTGGATGGCCAATGCCGGGGCCTCATCCTGATGACGCGGGAGATCAGCGCCGACCTGAAAGCGAGCGGCGCGGGCTATACCGGCGTCTATGTCGGCTCGCGCACGGGGCCTGCGCAGTTGAACGGCAGCCGCGAGGGCAACGCGCTCAACCTCGGCATCCGCTGGGCAAAAGAGGTCAACGGCGACCGCAAGGCGCAATTGACCGTCGAAAAGACCGGCAGGGACGGCATGCGGCTGACGGTGACCGACACCGATCCGAAGACCGGCAAGACCATGGTGACGAGCCGGATCGATTTGCGGCGGACCTGATCGAGGTATCCCGTTATTCAAGGCCGGCTTGACGCGTCCGCAGCAGTTTCATTCCTCGATCGGCTCGGGCGGGCTGGCGCCGCGGCCCTTGCCGAACGTGTAGCCGGTTTCCACGGCCTTCCTGCCGAACTTGCCGCGCAGCTCGTCGATGGCGGTTTCGGCCAGCGCGCGCTTGCGGGACTGGATGTCGACCAGATCGGGCGGATCGGCCTTCCCGTCGTCGGAGAGATCGCTGACGCCGATGCCGAGCAGGCGGAACTTCGTGCCGTCGGCCTCGCGGCGCAACAGGTCGAGCCCGGTCTGGAAGATGCGGTCGGCCAGCCGTGTCGGATCGCCGAGCTGGCGGTTGCGGGTGCGGAGCTTGAAATCTTGCGTCTTCAGCTTCAGCACCACGGTGCGCCCGGCAATGCCGGATTTCTTCAGCCGCGCCGAGACTTTTTCCGACAGGCCGCGCAATACCGGCACAAGTTCCGCCAGGGAGGCGATATCGGTGTCGAAGGTGGTTTCGGCCGAAACGCTCTTGGCATCGTCGTCGGGGTCGACGCGACGATCGTCCTCGCCGCGCGAAAGCCGGTAGAGCCGGTCGCCCATGACGCCGTAGCGGCGCATCAGTTCGCCGCGCTCCATGCGCTGCAACTGGGCGATGGTGCGGATGCCGTCGCGCTCCAGCGTTGCGGCCAGCGCCTTGCCGACGCCCCAGATCAGCGTCACCGGCTGCCCGGCGAGGAAACTTGGCGCCTCAGCCTCGCCGATGACCGAAAAGCCGCGCGGCTTGCGGAAGTCGGACGCGATCTTGGCCAAAAATTTGCAGTAGGAGAGGCCGGCCGAAACGGTGATGCCGAGCTCCTTTTCGATGGTCTGCGCGAAGCGCGCCAGCACAAGCGCCGGCGGCATGCCGTGCAGGCGCTCGGTGCCGGCCAGGTCGAGAAACGCCTCGTCGATCGAAAGCGGCTCGACAAGCGGCGTCAGCGCCTGCATCAGCGCGCGCACCTCGCGGCCGACCTGGACATATTTCTCCATGTTGGGCGGAATGACCACAGCGTCCGGGCAGGCTTCGAGCGCCTTGAACATCGGCATGGCCGAGCGCACGCCCTGGATGCGGGCGATGTAGCAAGCGGTGGAGACGACGCCGCGCCGGCCGCCACCGACAATCACCGGCTTGTCCTTCAGCGCCGGATTGTCGCGCTTTTCGATCGCCGCGTAGAAGGCGTCACAGTCGATATGGGCGATGTGCAGCCGGTAAAGCTCGGGATGACGGACGAGGCGCGGACTGCCGCAGCGCTCGCAGCGGCGCGTCTCGCCGCGCTGGAAAGCCAGACAGTCGCGGCAAAAACCGTGTTCGGGATTGTTGACAGGAGCCGCCATCGCTGCGAACATAAAGAGAACAAACGCAATGGTACGACAGTGCAGGGCCGGCAACAAGCTTGGCCTGGGGAGAACGTATGAGCACGACCATAGTACCGCTGACACCAGAGCGTTGGGTCGACTTCGAGGACCTGTTCGGCAAGCAAGGCGCCTGTTACGGCTGCTGGTGCACGCATTTCCGGCTGACGCCGGCGGAGCGCCGCGCCAGCGACCGCGAGCGCAACAAGGATCACATCAAGGCGCGCATCGAAGCCGGCCCGCCGCCGGGACTTCTGGCCTTCGAGGAGGGCAAGGCCGTCGGCTGGATGCAGATCGGTCCGCGCGCCGACGTGCCCGAGTGGAACAATCAGGGCAGGGGTTCGGCGCCGATCGATCCGGCCGACGCCGGCGACGCGAGCGTCTGGGCGATCTCCTGCTTCTTCATCCGCGTCAAGGCGCGGGGCAGGGGCATCACCCATCGTCTCGTCGACGCCGGCATCGCCTTTGCCCGCGACAACGGCGCCAGGCTGCTGGAGGCTTGCCCGATTGATCTCTCGCGCGATTCGCGCTCGATCGGGCTGTTCGTCGGCTCGTCGCGGGTGTTCGAGAAGGCCGGTTTCGAGAGGCTTGTGGAGCGGAAGCCCGGCAGGCCGCTGATGCGGCTTGCGCTTTAGCGGCTTGGGGTTTTGGCTTACAGTCACCGTCTTGCAGCGGTAACGCTTCTTCCCTACCAGAAGCGCGAAACGGTTTGCCTTCCGAGACCAACGGAGAACTGACGTGAAGCGTGTTTTACCACTTGTTTTCGTTTTTGTTTTCAGTGCACCGGCCCTTGCCCAAACCGTCGACAGCCAGGGCGCGAAGCAGCTTTCCGACAGTCTGGCG
>NZ_RZSL01000444.1:0-5213 GCF_003997355.1 Mesorhizobium sp. M1E.F.Ca.ET.041.01.1.1
GGCCGAGGAAGAACGGCGCAGGCAAGAAGAAGAGGAGCGCCGCAAATGGGAGCGCCTTCGCGCCAAGCAGCTCGTCGTCGATAGCGGCGATGCGCCTGGCAGTGCCTCAGCACTGGGGGGCAATGGAACCGATGCAGCGGCGGCCGGAAACACAGGCGAGGGCGAGGAGGACCCCAACCGGCGTTTTTTGGCAAGGGCGAGCCAGAGCGGAGCGGATACATCGAAGGCCACGATGAACCCGCGCACGGACGCTCTGGTCGCCCAAGGGACGATGATCAAGGGCGTGCTCGAGACCGCGATCCAGAGCGATCTTGCCGGTATGGTTCGGGCCGTCGTGTCGGAGGATGTATGGTCGTTCGACGGTCGCAGGGTTTTGATCCCCGGTGGCTCCCGCCTTATCGGTGAATATCGAAGTGGCCTCGCAACCGGCCAAACGCGGGTGTTCATTGTGTGGACACGCCTGCTTCGATCGGACGGCATGTCGGTGCAGCTCGGTTCGACGGGCACCGACGAGCTCGGTCGCAGCGGTATGCCGGGCGAGGTCGACAACCATTATTTCGAGCGGTTCGGCTCGGCGATCCTTTTAAGTGTCGTGGGTGGCGCGACGCAGTTCATCGCCAACCTTGGCAACGACCAGAACGGGTCGAACACCAATCAGACCTTTACGGATCCGCAGACCGGACAGACGGCGACAATCCAGACGCAACCCAACCAGTACATGCAGAACGCGCGCCAGATCGGCGCGCAACAGGTCTCACAAAGCCTCAACCGCATTGCTGAAGAGGCGCTTCGCAATTCGATCAATATCGCGCCCACGATCCATGTCGATCAGGGGTCGCGGATCTTGGTGTTCGTCCGTCGCGACCTCGATTTTTCCGAGTTCTATCCGGACCCGGTACGCGAGGCGTTGACGGAGATACGACGTGAGCGGGCAGCAAAGAACCGTCTTTCTAAATAGGGCGCTGGAGCCAGTGCGGCGCTGGCTCGATGACGAGCGCGTGGTCGAAATCTGTGCGAACGGGCCTGGACGGGTGTGGGTCGAAATCGTCGGCTCCACACATATGCAGCCCTTCGACGTGCCCGAGCTCGACCGCGCCGCGATCACATACCTCATGGAACGTATAGCGGCATCATCCTCGCAGTCGGTCAGCGAGGAAAATCCATTGCTTTCGGCCGCCCTCCCCGGCGGCGAACGCTTTCAGGGCGTGCTTGCGCCGGCAACCCCGACAGGGGGCGCCTTCGCGATCCGCAAGCAGGTCGTGAAGGACATGCGCCTTGAGGATTACCGGAAACGGGGGGCGTTCGATACGATCTCCGTCCAGGATCCCGGCGAATTGAGCGAGACCGACAGCGCCCTTTGCGAATATCTCGACGCCGGCAAGATCGAGGATTTCCTCCGCTTGGCCGTGCGGGAACGGTATTCGATTCTGCTTTCAGGAGGCACATCGTCGGGCAAAACGACGTTTCTGAACGCGATTTTGCACGAAGTGCCTTCGGATGAGCGGATCCTTACCATTGAGGATACGCGAGAAGTCAAACCACGCCAGCCCAACTACCTGCCCCTCGTCGCGTCAAAGGGCGACCAGGGCCTGGCGCGCGTGACCGTTGAAACGCTGCTGCAGGCGGCCATGCGCTTGCGGCCGGATCGAATCTTCCTGGGCGAGATCCGGGGAGCGGAAGCCTATTCGTTCTTGCGCGCCGTCAACACGGGCCATCCGGGATCGATCACGACGATCCATGCCGACAGCCCGACCGGTGCGTTTGAGCAGCTGGCATTGATGGTCATGCAGGCTGGGCTCGGGCTGAGCAAGGCGGAGATCATCGATTACGTGCGGTCGGTCCTGCCGATTGTCATCCACCAGACTCGCCTGGGCGGCTGGCGTGGAACTTCGGCGATCTGGTTCAGCCGCATGACCGAATGGAGAGCCGCCAGAAAGGTTTCCCAGAATGTCGCGCGTATTGGCTTATAGGCTTTTCCTCGGTCTCATCGCCCTACTCGCCTTCTTCGCCCTTTGGAGCCTGGCCTACGAGCTGGTGGCGACATGGCGGTGGAGTCCCGTCCTCCCTTCCGAAGGCGCCTCGCGCTGGGGGCTTCTAAAATACCAGAACGCGCAACGCAGCCTAAGCGGCCTGTTGGTTGCCTGGCAGCATTTCAGTCAGCGACTGGCCTATCATCCCACGCAGGGCGAAACGATCATCCGCGGCGCGATCGCGGCCGCGGTTGTCGTGGCGATCGGCGTCGGCCTGATCTTTGCAAGCCTGATCAACCGCAAGCCAAAGCACTACGGCGATGCGCGGTTCGGCACAATCATGGACGCCGAAAGGAAAAACCTGCTGGCAAAGCAAGGCTTGATCCTCGGCAAGATGGGTGGGGCGACGATCCGCTCGGACGATCCCGCGCACGTCCTGGTGGTCGGGCCGACCCGATCCGGCAAGGGCGTCAGCTTTGTCATTCCGAACGGTTATATGTGGCGAGGATCCTCGGTGTGGTTCGATCCGAAGCGGGAGAATTTCGAGGCGTTCGGTGCACACCGGCAGGCTCTCGGCGACAAGGTCTTCTTCTTTTCCCCCGGCGAGCGGGACTCGCATCGCTATAATCCGCTGGATTTCATCCGGCGCGATGCGCGCATGCCGACGGACTGCGCGGTGGTCTCCTCCTTCATCATCCCGGAGGCGACAGGAAGTTCCGAGATCTGGGCGCGCGCCGGCCGGCAGCTGCTTTCGGCCATGATCGGCTATGTGCTGACGTCACCACGCTATGAGGGGCAGCGTCATTTGCGCGCCGTCGCGATGCTTCTTTCGACCGGCGTGGACTTTCTGAGGGTGCTGACGAATATCCGCAATGACGAGGAAAAATATCTGCCGTCGTGGGTCCTGCACGGGCTCAACCAGTTCATTGCGCTGGAAAAGGAAACGCGAAATTCGGCCTACTTCAACCTGACGGCGGCTCTCAACCCCTGGACCAATGACCTCGTCGCGGCCGCTACGGCGTCGACCGATTTCGATATCTCGAAGCTTCGCAAGGACCCGACGGCTCTCTTCATCGGCTGCTCGGTGGCGCAGCTCGACGTGTTCCGGCCCATCATCAAAATCCTGGTTCAGCAAATCCATGATGTGTTGATGGCCTCCTTGCCGGGTCCGGACGAGCCCTACCAGGTCCTGGTGATGATCGACGAGTTTCGCCAACTCGGCAAAATGGAGTCTATCGTGTCCAAGCTGGCGATCAACGCGGGCTATGGCTTCCGCATGGTCCTGGTCCTGCAGGACCTCGCCCAGCTCGACGAGGTCTATGGTAAAGCGACGCGGCAGACCACGGTGTCCGCGTGCCAGGTGAAGCTTTTCATCCGCATGAACGACGTGGAGACATCGGAATATGTCTCTGTAATGCTGGGACCGACCACGATCGAGGTGGCCACACCGATCATCAGGGCCGGTCAAGGTATATTTGGAGGTCGAGACAAGAGTTTAAGTTACCAGGAAAGGCCGTTCCGGACGGCGGCGGAGCTTCGACAGATGCCGGCGAAGCAGGCCGTGGTTCTGGTCCCGAGCGCACCTGGTTTCACGGTGCGCAAGGTCACCTATTATAAGGACGCTCCCTATAAGGCGACCTATCTGGAATTTCGCCACCGGCGCTTGAAGGTTCCGCCTCTCCCCCGATGGCAGGATTTTCCGCTGCGCTCCATGGCGGACGTCGAAGCGGCGGGCAACAGTACACCAGCGGTGCCTTTCGAGTTGCGGGAACCCGATACCGTCGAAGCGCCGGTTTCGGGCGATACAGCCTGTGCCGATGCGGTGCCGCCTGCGACTGGTGCGGCGGCTAAAGGGGTTGAGCCTGTCGCGTTAAAGGCGAAAGCCAATAGCGACAACGCGGACGCACCACGGGCGCTGCCAAGATCAGGCCTTCCAACGGGTGGTGAGGCTGAAGCCAAGAGCAAGGTCGCCGCTAAAGTTCCGGAGTTGAAACCGAAGCGGACCGATCAGACGGCCGACGATGCGCCGCGGCCGCTTCCCACGCTTGGCCGGCGATCGGCGCCGGCAGCATCAAACGCAGCCGGCCCGAGTGCGTCTGAAGGCAAGGCGAGCGTCTTGCAATTCCAAGTCCGGCCGGGAAACAAGTCCATGTCGATTGCCGCGCTGCTCGCATCGCTCGATCAGGAGGTGGAGGCCGGCGGTCGTTCACTGTCGCCGTCAGTGGATAGCGGAGATGTCGACGGGGTACCGTCAGCCGCAATTGAAGAGCTGCAGGATCAAATTAGGCGTCACGGCGATGGGCGGGACGCAACGGCCGAAACGGCTCAAGGGAAGCCGTGATCTGATGCAGTCATGAGGTCATCACGCCAATTCCCGGCCGGGCCGATGACGGTGGTGTCTTGATAATAGTTGATAAGCGAACCATCTTGAGCGCAACTCGTCCGAATGAGGCTTCGCGCATGATCAGTGCCGATCTGGGCAAACAGCTCGAAAGCTATATCCAGCAGCTTGTCGATACGGGCCGCTATGGCTCGAAAAGTGAAGTGCTGCGGGAGGGCGTGCGGCTGATACAAGATCGTGAGACGCGCCTTCTCGCCCTTGACGCCTCAATCATGCGCGGTATTGCCGATGCTGATGCAGGTCGAACGAAACCCGCGAGCGACGTTTTTGACCGGCTTGAGGCAAAGTATCGCTCTATTGCTGAACAGGCCGAAAAGTCAGCATGATCGTCGTGTTTTCGGACGAAGCCGACAGCGATCTTGAACGGATTGCCGCCTACATAGCGAAGGATAATCCTCGTCGTGCTCTTTCGTTCATCCAAGAGCTACGCGGTAAATGTGAAGCCTTAGCCGAGACTCCAAAGAGCTCTCCTTTGGTGCCTCGATATGAACCAGCACGGCATTCGCCGCAGGGTTCATGGCGGCTACTTGATTATCTACCGTGTTGAACGCGAACAGATTGTGATCATCCATGTCCTCCACGGCGCGATGGACTTTGCCGCGATACTGTTTGAGGACTAATATGAATTGGCACCGGCTGTTCTCGGCGTGATCCTTCGGCAGCGCGCCGACCGGCTCGCGCTGCCAGGTCTTGTTCGTGTTACCCGTACTGATGTCGGCGCCCGGAGCGCTTTCAGGCAGGCCCGCCAGACGAGGGCGATTGTCTTTGCGGCCGGATGCGGCATCCTCATAGGTGTTCTCGGTATCGAAACCGCTGGGCCAGCGCATCACACTGAAGGTCGT
>NZ_RZSL01000445.1:0-5211 GCF_003997355.1 Mesorhizobium sp. M1E.F.Ca.ET.041.01.1.1
CAGATGACGCTGTGCGATGCCGGCGACGTCTTCACCATTCCGGCCAATCTCGAAAAGAGCTTCGACCAGATCACCAAGGGCGTCAGCCACGTCGCCTCCTCGGGCGCGCTGCCGATCATGCTGGGCGGCGATCATTCGATCGGGTTCCCCTGCGTGCGCGGCATCGCCGACGTCACCTCGAAGCGCATCGGCATCATCCATTTCGACCGCCACATCGATATCCAGGAAAAGGATCTCGACGAGCGCATGCACACCACGCCCTGGTATTGGGCGACCAACCTGCCGAACGTCTCGGCCGCCAATCTGGTGCAGCTTGGCATCGGCGGCTGGCAAGTGCCCCGCTATGGCGTGGCCGAGGCTAGGAAGCGCGGCACCAACGTACTGACGATTTCGGACATCGAGCAGATGGGGCTGGAGAAGACGGCGGAGATCGCGCTCGAACTGGCGTGGAAGGACGCGGACGCCGTATACATCTCCTTCGACGTCGACAGCGTCGACTGTGGTTTCGTGCCAGGCACGGGCTGGCCCGAGCCTGGCGGCTTCCTGCCGCGCGAGGCGCTGAAGCTGCTCGGGCTGGTCTCGGCGCCCGGCATTTGCGGGCTGGAAGTGGTCGAGGTTTCGCCGCCATACGACACCTCGGACATCACTGCGCTGTTCGGTGTGCGGGTCGTCGTCGAGGCGCTCGGCTCGATGGTCGCCCATGGCACGCTGGGCAAGCACAAATCCATCATCGACAAGCCGACGAGCTTTTGACCATGCACGATGACCATCATCATCACAGCCACGATCATGGCGACCACCACCACCATCACGGCCCGACCGGCCACCATCACCATCCGCACGCCGTCGGCCACAACGGGCCGGCCGGCAAACCGTTGCAGTGGCAGACGCCGCATTTGCCGCGCGACCGTGCGCCCGAGCCGGCCGATCAGCGCGCGACCGATCTCGATCTCGTTGAGACAGCCTTTCTCGACGGGTTCGCGCGGGCACCCGATCCATCCAGTTTCCTGCGGCTCGCCGGCATTCCGTTCCTCGGCGAAACCGCCGACGGCAGCCGCCTGCACCTGCTGCGGGTCGAGACGCAGGATATCGTCGATGTCGGCGCCGTGATGCCGCTGATCGGTGGCGCCGGCCTGACCTACAACCCGCTGCCCGCGAAGCTGACGTCACACCGACGCCGCCTGGCATTCGTCTATCATGACGGCAATGGCCAGCGGCCTCTCGATTTCAGCGAGGCACGGCTTCTGATCGACAGGTCCGCGGCGGCCGAAATCGCTATGCCCGGGCAGTGAACGCCGGTTTTGACCCCGGATCCTCTCCCTTTCAAACAAGGTTCAGACCCATGAACAGGATGCTTTCGATTCTCACCAGGCTTGCTCCCGCGGCCGCGGCAGTTCTCATACCGTCACTGGCCTTCGCTCACAGCGGGGGCTTTCATGTCCACGGCCTTTTGAGCGGCCTTCAACACCCGCTGGCCGGCATCGACCATCTGCTTGCGATGCTACTGGTCGGCATCATTGCGGCGCGAACCGGCGGCAGGGCCGCCATCCTCGTGCCGGCGTGTTTCGTCGCGGCGATGGTCGCGGGGACCATGCTGGGGATCGCCGGTACCGTCTTGCCGTCGCTGGAGTCCGGGGTCGCGCTGTCGCTGGTGATTTTCGGCGCCATGGTTGCGCTCGCCAGGCCGTTTCCGCTTGCCCTCGCAGCAACGCTGACGGCGCTCTTCGGCCTTTTCCACGGCAACGCCCATGGTCTTGAGATTCCGGAGACGGTCGGTGGCATGGCCTATGCGATCGGCTTCCTGGCCAGCACCTTGGCTTTGCACGCGACCGGAGCGCTGGCCGCCCTGACGTTGCGGAGCCGGCCGGCCGCCATCCGCGCGGCGGGGATCGGCACCTCGCTGGTCGGAGTGGCGCTGGCCGCGCAGCTCATCTGAACCGGCGGCTCAAGGATCGCGCGAACGGAAGGCGGAGCCATGCCCAGACCATTGACGATCTGGCGGCGCGTTCGAGAGCTGCTGTATCATATCCTGAAGGTACGAGCCGAACGGCTCTGACCGCGTTCGCCCGGCAACCCCGCCCCACGGGACCCGGTATTACGGGCCCCGTGCGATCGGACATTGCTCGGCTTGAAAGAACGAATGGCCGTCGGGCACCGCCAGGCGCTCCGCGATATCCCGCCGCACACCATTCACATGGAATTGTCCGCGTGGCGCCGGCTTTCACGCCTCCGCGACGGAATGAGCCACCCTCACAATGTTGACTATCACTATCAGGTATTGGTAGTGCAGCCGTGCTTGAACCCTGTCTCCAGATTTGAGGACGATGCCCCATGAAACTTGCGCTTTCCATTCTCGCCGGCGCCGCCGCGCTGGCGCTCGGCCTGATCGCCGGCCCGGCAAACGCGGAGGATAAAGGCATCATTGTCTACAATGCCCAGCATGAGAGCCTCGCCAAGGAATGGGCGAAGGGCTTCACCAAGGAAACCGGAATCAAGGTCACGCTGCGCAACGGCGGCGACAGCGACTTTTCCAACCAGATCGTCGCCGAAGGCGCCGCTTCGCCGGCCGACGTGTTCCTGACCGAGAACTCGCCGGCAATGGCCTTGGTCGAGGCGGCCGGCCTGTTCGCGCCGGTCGAAGCCGACACCCTCGCCCAGGTGCCGAAGGAATACCAGCCGTCGACCGGCAAATGGGTGGGCGTTGCAGCGCGCAGCACCGTCTTTGTCTACAACAAGGACAAGCTCAAGGAAGAGCAACTGCCCAAGTCGCTGCTCGATCTTGCCGATCCGAGCTGGAAGGGCCGTTGGGCCGCCTCGCCGTCCGGCGCCGATTTCCAAGCCATCGTCAGCGCAATGCTTCAGCTCAAGGGCGAGGCCGCGACCGCCGACTGGCTGAAAGCCATGAAGGAGAACTCCACCGCCTACAAGGGCAACAGCACGGTGATGAAGGCCGTCAATGCCGGCGAGATCGATGGCGGCGTGATCTACCACTATTACTACTTCGGCGATCAGGCCAAGACCGGCGAGAACAGCAAGAATATCGGGCAGCACTATTTCAAGAACCAGGATCCGGGCGCGTTCGTGTCGATCTCCGGCGGCGGCGTGCTGGCCTCGAGCAAGCATCCGAAGGAAGCCCAGGCGTTCCTGAAGTGGGTGACCGGCAAGGGGGGCCAGGAGGTGTTGAAGACCGGCACGTCTTACGAATATGCGGTCGGCAAGGATGCCGGGTCCAACCCGAAGCTGGTGCCGCTGCCTGACCTGCAGGCGCCGAAAGTCGATCCGGCGACGCTGAACTCCAAGAAGGTCATCGACCTGATGACGCAAGCCGGCTTGCTTTAGTTCGCGTTCGTCCTAAAAGGACAACCGACCGTGCTCCTGCGGGAATTCGCTTTCCGCGGGAGCGTTTTTGTTTTGGAGATGGCCTCGTCGATGACGATCAGCTGCCTTTCCTGCCGCATCAGCGGCTCATCGGATCGCCTTCATCCATCTCGCATGGCGATGCATATCCTCTGATGGCATCCGCGATCGACCTTACGCCGTCAGGCTTGCCGGCTGCCGGAACGCAGAGCCGAAGATCCGCGTCTTGGATCACGCTTGCGGCCGCCCTGATCTCGCTGATCGCGCTGCTGCCGCTTGCCTTCATCGTCTGGACGGCAATCCAGACGGGCTGGGAGACCGTGGCGGCGCTGATCTTCCGTCAGCGCGTCGGCGAGCTTCTGGTCAACACCATCCTGCTCGTCCTCGTGGCGGTGCCGATCGCCATCGCGCTGTCGGTGGCGCTCGCCTGGCTGACCGAGCGCAGCGACTTGCCCGGCAACCGCCTGTGGTCCTGGCTGTCGGTAGCGCCGCTCGCCATCCCGGCCTTCGTCCACAGCTATGCGTGGATCAGCCTGGTGCCCGGCCTGCATGGGCTCTGGGCCGGCGTCCTCATCTCGGTCATCGCCTATTTCCCGTTCCTCTACCTGCCGATCGCGGCGGCGCTGCGCCGGCTCGACCCGGCGCTGGAGGATGCGGCCGCCGCCCTTGGCCTCGGCCCGTGGCGCGTTTTCGCCCGCGTCGTGGTGCCGCAATTGAGGCTGGCCATTTGCGGCGGCTCGCTGCTGGTCGGCCTGCATCTGCTTGCCGAATACGGCCTCTATGTCTTCATCCGCTTCGACACCTTCACGACCGCGATCGTCGATCAGTTCCAGTCGACCTTCAACGGCCCGGCGGCCAACATGCTCGCCGCCGTGCTGGTTGCCTGCTGCTTCGTGATGCTTGGCGTGGAAGTGATCGTGCGCGGCGAGGAGCGCTATGCGCGCGTCGGCTCCGGCGCCGCGCGCCAGCAGCAGCGCGCCCGGCTCGGCCGCGCCAAGCTGCCTTGCCTGTTTTTGCCCGCCGCCACCGCGCTGCTCACGCTCGGCGTTCCATTCGTCACGGTCGGCCGCTGGCTGCTCGCCGGCGGCGTCGATGTCTGGCGCTGGGACGAGATCGGCCTGGCGCTCGGCCAGACTCTGTTCCTCGCCATCGCCGGCGCGCTGCTTGCCACCATCGCCGCGATGCCGATGGCCTGGATATCGATCCGCGCGCCGGGCCCCTTGCAGCGGCTGCTCGAGAGCTGCAATTACATCGTCGGATCGCTGCCCGGCGTCGTCATCGCGCTGGCGCTGGTAACCATCACCGTGCGCATCGCCTTGCCGCTCTATCAGACGCTGTTCACCATTCTCTTCGGCTATGCGCTGATGTTCCTGCCGCGCGCGCTGGTCAGCCTGCGCGCCTCGATCGCGCAGGCGCCGGTGGAGCTCGAGCGCGCCGCCTCGAGCCTCGGCCGGTCGCCGCTCAAGGCGCTGTGGGCGACGACGATCCGCTTGTCGGCGCCAGGTGCCGCGGCGGGCATGGCGATGGTGGCGCTCGGCATCACCAATGAACTGACCGCCACCCAGATGCTGGCGCCGAACGGCACCCGCACGCTGGCGATGGCGTTCTGGTCCTACAGCGGCGAGATCGACTACGCCTCCGCAGCACCCTACGCCCTGATCATGGTCGCGATGTCGCTGCCGATGACCTTGATGCTCTATGTCCAGTCGAAGCGGATGGCTGGGCGATGAGCTTCCTCGAACTCAACGATGTGGCGAAATACTATGGCAAGGTGGCGGCGCTGGCCGGCGTCGACCTCACCGTCGAAAGCGGCAGCCGCACCGCGATTGTCGGCCCGTCCGGTTGCGGCAAGAC
>NZ_RZSL01000446.1:0-5202 GCF_003997355.1 Mesorhizobium sp. M1E.F.Ca.ET.041.01.1.1
GCACGAACGAGGAAGGCAGCGGGCTCGGGCTCGCCATCGTGCGCGAGGTGGTCGAAAATGCCGGAGGCAGCGTCGCGCTTGGCGACGCTGCCTCCGGCGGGCTCAAGGTCGAGGTGCGGCTGCCGCTACGTTCCAGTTAAAGACTAGCCAGGGCGTTGGTGGTCACTGCGTTTCATGCAGCGGCTGCGGACGCCATTTCGCCAGCCGGTTCTCGACCAGCGTCATCAGGTATTCGGCGCCCAGCGCCACGACCATGACGATAACGATCGCCGCATACATGCCGGCCGCGTCGAACGAGCCTTTGGCGATGTTGATCAAGAGGCCGATACCGAAGCGCGAGCCGACGAACTCGCCCACGATGGCGCCGATGATGGCAAAGCCGAAGCTGACATGCAGGCTGGCGAAGATCCAGCTCATCGCCGACGGCACGATCACCGAACGCGTCAACTGCCAGTCGGAGGCGCCGAGGATGCGGGCATTGGCGATCATCGCGCGGTCGGCCTCGCGCACGCCCTGGAAGGCGTTGTGGAAGACGACGAAGAACACCATGACGAAGGCCAGCGCCACCTTGGAGGCAAGGCCGAGGCCGAGGATCATGATGAAGATCGGCGCCAGCACGACGCGCGGGATCGAGTTGATCACCTTGATGTAGATGGAGAAGATATCCGCAGCCATGCGGTTGCGGCCGAGCGCGACGCCAATGATGATGCCGGCGACCGAACCGGTGACGAAGCCCAGCACCGACTCCTCCATGGTGACATAGAGGTGGTACCAGAGCGGCCCTTCCGAGGTCCCCTCCGTCATCCATTCATAGAGCCGTCCAGCAATCGTGCTCGGCATGGCGTAGAAGAAGGGATCGATCCAGGCCATGCGGCCGGCGATTTCCCACGCGCCGAGGAAAGCGATGAGGATGGCGAGCCGCCAGAAGATGACGGAATGGCGCCGATGCGCGGCCGCCTTGGCGGCGGCTGCCTCGATTTCGGCGTCCGACGTTCCTGGCCTGAAGCTCGCGGTCGAGATGTTGACGGTGGCGTCTGTCATAAAAGCCTCCTTCACGCGGCTGCGCGGGCGTAGCTGGTCTCGACCTCTTCCTTGAGGTCGGCCCAGATGGTGCGCGAATAATCGATGAAGCTCTGGTCGTAGCGGATGTCGGCGACGACGCGCGGGCGCGGCAGGTCGATCGTGTAGACGGATTTGACGGTCGCCGGCCCGGCCGTGAGCACATAGACCTTGTCGGCCAGCGCGATCGCCTCCTCAAGGTCATGCGTGACGAAGACCACCGAGGCCTTGGCCTCGGACCACAGGCGCAGCAATTCCTCATGCATGAGCACGCGGGTCTGCACGTCCAGCGCCGAGAACGGCTCGTCCATCAGCAGGATCTCGGGACCGTTGATGAAGGTCTGGGCCAACGCCACGCGCTTGCGCATGCCGCCGGAAAGCTGGTGCGGATAGTGCTGCTCGAAGCGCGCCAGGCCGACACGCGCCAGCCAGTCGCGCGCCGAAGCTTGGGCTTCCGCCTTCGGCTTGCCGCGAAACAGCGGTCCGGCCATGACGTTCTCGATCACCGTGCGCCACGGGAAAAGCGCGTCGGTCTGGAACACGAAGCCGATGCGCGGATCGATGCCCTTGACCGGCGCGCCCATGACGCGGACCTCGCCGGCGCTCGGGCTGGCGAGCCCGGTGACGAGGTTGAGCGTTGTCGACTTGCCGCAGCCGGTCGGGCCGACGACGGCGACGAACTCGCCACGCTCGACCGTCATGGTGAAATCGCGGATCGCGGTCAGGGATTTGCCTGTGGGAGAAAGGAAGCGGCGGCTGACATTGATCAGCTCGATCGCCGGAGCGGTCTTTTTAACAGCCATAGTTGAGCAAACTCCAATAGCGTGCGACCGCCGCGCGGTGATCGCCGGACGTGGAACAAGATAGGGCGGCGGCGCGAGGTCGGAACCTCGCGCCGCCTAATCCGCTATTTCACGTTCTTGACGAATTCCGTGGTGTAGGTCTTGGAAAGGTCGATCTGCTTGCCCTGCAGTTCCTTCTTGAAGGCCGACAGCACCGAAAGAACCGTCTCCGGTCCACCCTGCGGCATCACGCCATCGGGGGTGAACATCGCCTTGCCGGCGTCGAGCGCTTTCACATAGCCTTCCTTGTCGCCGACATAATAGTCCTTCGGCATCTTTTCGGCGATCTCGGCGCCGCTGTGGGTGCTGATGAACTTCAGCGTCTTGACGAAGGCGTTGGCGAGCTTCTGAACCGTTTCCTTGTGGGCGTCGACCCATTCGGTCTGCATGTAGAGCGAGGCGGCCGGATAGGTGCCGCCAAGTGCTGCCTTGGTGCCTTCCACGGTGCGCATGTCGACGAGCACCTTGGCCTCGCCGGTCTTGAGCAGCCGCGTGATCGTCGGCTCGGTCGTCATGCCGGCCTGGATCTTGTCCTGCTGCATGGCGGCGATGAAAGTGTTGCCGGCGCCGACCGGCACGGAGGTGAATTCGCCGAGCTTCAGCCCGTTCTTGACCGCAAGATATTCGGTCAGGAAGTTGGTCGAGGAGCCGAGGCCGGTGACGCCGAGGCTCATGCCCTTGAAATCGGCGGGCGACTTGATCTCCGGATGTTTCGCCGAGACAAGCTCGACCTCGCCCGGCGCCTGGCTGAACTGGACGACGGATTCGACGAACTTGCCCTTGGCCTGCAGGTCGATGCTGTGGTCGTAGAAGCCGACCACGCCCTGAACGGCACCCGCCAGCATCTCGTTCTCGGCATCGACGCCCGCAGGCTCATTGAGCAGCTCGACGTCGAGGCCTTCATCCTTGAAATAGCCGAGCGCCTCGGCGAGCTTGGCGGGCAGGTAGATCTGTTTTTCGTAGCCGCCCACCATGATCGAGATCTTGTCGGCGGCCGACGCAGTCGTTGCGCCGGCGGCAACCATGGCAAGCGTCAACGCCGCCGAACGCAGGGCGCATTTAGAGATGAAACCGGTCACGTAACTTCCTCCACCTGGGCGGCGTGCCATCCGGGCCGCGCCGCATTTCCTCCTTGCCGGCCCGCTCCCAGACCGGTCACGTGGCGAATGCCACAAAACTGTCATGGCATGCCCAAGCTTTCAGCTGGCTTTCAGCCATTTTAGCGGCTGTTGAAATGGAACCGAGCGGGATTGCCAATCACGTGGAGGTGAAGCCAAGCACGTCGCGCATGCCGTATTCGCCGGGCGGCTGTCCGGCGACCCATAGCGCCGCCGCGATGGCGCCGCGCGCGAACATCGAGCGGTCGCCTGCAGCATGCGAGAGCGTGAGCGCCTCGGCTTCGCCAAGGAAGCTGGCGCTGTGCTCGCCGACGATGCTGCCGCCCCGCAGCACGGCAAAGCCGATCTCGCCGGCGGGACGCGGGCCGGTGACGCCGTCGCGGGTACGCCTTGCCACCTCATCCAGCCTGACGCCTCGCCCGCGCGCGGCCGCCTCGCCCAGCATCAGCGCCGTGCCCGACGGCGCGTCGACCTTGAACCGGTGATGCGCTTCGAAAATCTCAATGTCGCAATCGTCGGCGCCGAGTGCCCGCGCCGCCTGCTCGACCAGGCTGGTCAGCAGGTTGAGCCCCAGCGAATAGCTGCCGGAGCGCACGATGGCGATTTTCCTCGCGGCGTCGGCGATGGTTTCCAGTTCAGCGGCGTCGAAACCCGTCGAACCGATGACCAGCGCCGGCCCGCCGCGCGCCGCGCAGGCCTTTGCCAGCTCGGCCGAAGCCGCCGGCGTGGTGAAGTCGACGACAACATCGGCCAGCGCCAGCGCCTCGTCCCGCTCGACGAGCCCCTCACCTGCGCTGCCCGGTCGGTGGAAGCGGGCGGCGAGATCGAGCCGCGGATCGGCCGCGACGGTCTCCGCCATCTGCCGGCCCATGCGGCCGAGTGCGCCGGCAATGGCTATCTTGAGCGGCTGAGACAATGGGTATCCCTCTCGAGAGGCAAAGTCGGAACAATCATCTGGCACGTCGTCCTGCCAAGTTGATTCAGCCGGCGGGCGCGCCGTTCGTCTTCAGCATCATGCCGGCGATCTCCTTGACCAGCTTGGCTGCGACCTGCGCGGTCACGTTGGAGAGGTCCTGGCGCGGATTGTATTCGACGATGTCGGCGGCGACTATTCGTTGATCGATCGACTGGATCAGGCCGATCACCTGGCGGGTGGTGAGGCCGCCAGGTTCGCGATGGGAGATGCCGGGCGCGAAGGCCGGATCGAGCGCGTCGATGTCCATCGAGATATAAACGGGTGTCTTGAGGTCGAGCCGCAACCCTTCCTTGAAATGCCGCATCTCGACAACCTCGACGCCAAAGCGTTTGAACTGGTCGCGGTGGTGGTCGTTGACGGTGCGCAGGCCGATCTGGATCAGCCGGTCGGCCAGCCGTTCCTCCATGACGCGCGCGAATGGCGAGGTGTGCGAGCGCGGATTGTCGTCATAGGAATGATAGATGTCCGGGTGCGCGTCGATATGGACGATCGTCAGGCTAGGATGGCGGCGGCGCACGGCGCGCAGTACCGGCCAGGAAATGGCATGGTCGCCGCCAAGCGAGATCAACGGGTGGCTGGCATCGAGCGCGCGGCCCACCTCATTCTCGATCCGCTCCCACGGGTCGCCAGGTTGTGTGAAATCGATGTCGCCATGATCGATGAAGCGGTCGGTCAAGTCGAAGCCTGTTTCCGACCAGGAAGTGTAAGCGTCGCTGGCGAGCTCGCGCCGGATCAGCGGCGGCGCCTCGGCAGGTCCGCGCAGGTAGGACGAATTCTCGTCATGCGGAATGCCCAGAAGCGAGACCTTGGCCATGACATCCTCCTCGTTGCGGAGACAGAGTGCCTCTATAGGCGCCAGAGCTGGCGGGTGCGACCGGAGCCGCTTGGGCCAGATCGCAAAACACGCCGTTGGGAGCCGCGCGCGAATGTGAAGCGCTACACTCATCATGGCTCGCGCGATGTGGTAATTTAGCTCCGCTGTCCGGCCGCGACGCGCCGCCCGGACCGGGTCCGAGGGGGGACGCCCATGTTACGGCCAGTGCATGTCCTGGTTCTTTCCTGCTTCGCGCTCGCACCACTCACCGGCGGGGCATTCGCCGCCCAGGCATCTTCCGACAATCCCGACGACGCGGCGAAGAAGGCTGCCCTCGCCGAGGCGATCAGCACCTGTGACCGGGGCGCCTCCGTGCCGCTCGATCCCGAAGCC
>NZ_RZSL01000447.1:0-5165 GCF_003997355.1 Mesorhizobium sp. M1E.F.Ca.ET.041.01.1.1
CTTCGCAAAAGTTCGACAGCCTGCCTCTGATTTACGTGGCCATCAAGGCCGACGGGCCGGAGGCGGCCCGTGTCGCCTCTTCGCTGCGCGCCGGCCTCGCCGGCTTCGACACCATAGACTTCATCGGACGCGACGCCGATGGGACACGCGATAGTTCCGCCGATCCGATCAGCTTTGTTTTCGAAATTATTCCCGGACCGGTCTCCGGCAACGTCACGGTCGAATTGCAGAGCGTTGCGACCGGACGGGTTCTCCTGTCACGCAATCTGGACCCGATCGAAAGCGCGTCTTCGGCGGTCGAAGGCAATATCGCCAGCCTCCTGACCTCGACCGTCCCCGCTTCGGGCGCGATCTACAGCTATATCGATCAGAGCGACATCCAGACCAGCCAGATCGGATGTCTGGTGCTCGACGACCGCTACTATCTCGACCAGAGCGCCAAGACGCACGAAGCCGCGTATCGCTGCCTGGAGAAGCTGGTCGGCGAAGGCACCAAGTCATCACTCGTTTACTCGGAGCTCGCTTCCCTGCATCTGGAAGCCGTCAACAACCACTACTCCTATCCGGCCGGCGCAACGGTCGAGCAGGCCATGTCGTTTGCACACCGCGCCATCCAGATGGGGCCGATGAGCCCGCACGCGCATCGCGCCTATGGCTACCTCAACTCGCGTCTCGGCAACACGGATGAAGCGATCCGCTGGATGCGCAAGGCTTATGAACTCAACCCCTACGATCTCGGCATGGCCGCCGCCTATGGCTACGGCCTGATCTTCGCCGGCAAATATCAGGAAGGAACGCCGATCCTGGAACATGCCGTCGAAACCTTCAGCGGCCACCCGACCTGGTGGGATTATGGCCTGTTTCTCGGAGCCTTCATGCAAGGCGATACCAAGAGGGCCGCGATCGCCAGCGAATCGCTCAGGACCACGGCGTCAAAATCGCATTACCTGGCCGCACGTCTGATCGGCGCCAAGATTTCAGGCCGCGACAAGCTAGCAAGCGAGCTGGCGGACGAACTGACGGCCGAATTCCCGAAATTCGCAGCCAATCCGCGCGCGACCTTTGTCGACAGGAAGTATCCCGCCGATCTCACCGATCGGCTGGTGCAGTCCTTGCGGGCTGCGGGGATCGGCAACCCAAGCTGAGCGATCGCAAGCCTGTCTCAGCCTCGTCGACCCTATGATGGAATCGATCCTTGGCTGCTCGGATATCGCAAAAATGGCACGAGGACGACCATTAGAGTAAACTAATGAATCAGGTTTATTGCTGATCGCTCCCAGTCGCGAAGAATTTACTGGCTATCGACTCGGCCGGGGAGCAATGCAGCCACCATTTGGAATAACCCGCTTGTTTTGCTTCGCAGCCGATAAATTTCATGCTCCCATCCCTTAATGCCGCCGAGCACGGTGCAGGCTCGAGGACGATCGTCTTGCTGCACGGCTTCGGCAGTTGCCATGAGATATGGCGCGACGTGATTTCCGCATTGCTGCCGGGTGTTAGGGTGCTGGCTTACGACCTGCCGGGCCATGGAAACTCGTTGGAGTGCGACGGAAATGGCGGCGCCAAGCCGGCAGCACGGGCCATCCTCGCGGATCTTTCTGATCGCCGGCTGGGCAAGGTCCACCTCGTTGGCCATTCCATGGGCGGTGCGATCGCAACGTTGATGGCGCTGGCCGAACCCGAAAGGGTTGCCTCGCTGACCTTGCTGGCGCCCGGCGGCTTCGGACCCGAAATCAACGGTCCGCTGCTGCGCCGCTATGCCGCCGCAGCCGACAGGAACGAGATTCATGCTTGTCTTGCCGCCATGTCGGGGTCGGGGAGCTTGCCGCCCGGACACGTGGTGGAGGCGCTTTTCCGCATGCGTCAAAGGCCAGGCCAGTTGCAGATCCTTGTCGATACGGCAGCCATGATGACCAAGGACGACCGGCAAGGTGTCATACCGGGCGAACGGCTGGAGACCTTGGGCATGCCGGTGATGGTGGTTTGGGGAACGGACGATCCCGTCCTGCCCGTCGACCAGGCCGAAGGCCTGCCGGCGCATTTCCGCCTGCATCACGTGTTGAAAGCAGGCCATATGCTGGTCGAGGAAGCTCCTGACCTGATTGCAGAGGTCGTGCGCCGCAACACGCGGCGCCGCGGCAGACGCCCGCGGCCCGCATTCGGCGCGGAAGCGAGCTGAGCCCCATCTCGCAGTGCATTTTGCCGGCGACTGTGTTAACTCGCTGTTAACCAACAGTGAGGCAGCCGCCATGATGGATGCAGGCGACAAAATCACCCCGATCGAACCGTCGCAAAAGCTGGCGGATGCCATCCGTGACGTCAAGAACGCCTTCGCCGACCGCGACGACGTGGTGGTCGACATGCGCGAGGCGCACCGCATGCGGCTCGACTTGATGGCCGCCGAACTCGCCCCCGTCTTCGCCGGTGTGCCGACCGACATGGACAATTTCGACTTCGCCGTCTCGTCGGGCCTGCAGCCGCGACTGTGGATCGATGCCGTCAGCCACGTCGCCATGGGGCGCGACCGCCGCACCTACCGCTTCCTCAAGGACACGCGCATCGGCCGCGTCGTGCTGGCTGAATCGACCGATATGAAGCTCGTTGCGGATGCCGTCACGCGTTACGTGGCCGAGCGTGTCGTCGAGCGGCAGCGGATGATGGAAGGTGCGGTCGAGAGCGCCGTGCCTGGCCTGCATCGTGCCGATGTCCAGGAAGCAGAGCCACCCTTGCAATCCGCAACGCGCCGCAACGGCTGGACGACCTTCTTCGCCGGCCTCGGCTTGATCGCCGCCGGCGCGCTGGTGGGCCTGGCGGTATCGCTCGTGCTTTTCTGGGATCGCATCGCCCAGATGAAGATCAGCTTCTGACGCGGGCATGACCCCGAAAAGTGTTTTCGGAAAAGATCATGCTCGAACAAACAGACAGAGCCCCGTCCCGATTTCATCGGGATGGAACAGGCTCCAGTTCACGCGCCGCCGCTATGCCGGCGCCCAATTCGATCACCTGAAGATCCGACGGCGGCAATGCCGGCCCGGTCAGGCCGCGCCGCGTCAGGCGGATGCCCCAATCACCTTTTTCGCCATCGATTTCGAACAGATTGTATTGCGCCGCCGGGTGCTTGCCGCCGGGCGCCTGGCCGGCGGCGGCCACGCCGACCACCGGCACCTTGGCGCCGCGCGGGCCGATGGTGAACAGCGACGGCAGGTGCGAGTGACCGTGCAGGACGAGCTCGGCGCCATGCCGGCGAACGACCTTGTGGAAGCGCGCGATGCCGAAGAGCCGCTTATGCTGCGAGACCGCGCCGCGCACCGGCGGATGGTGGATCATGATGGCGCGAAACAGCCCCTGCTTGGCCATGGCGTCCAGGATCTTGCCGAGCCGCTCCGCTTGGCCCTCCATGAAGAAGCCGTTGGCCATGAAGGGCGCCGTGGCTCGCGCCGTCGTGACGCCGATCAGCGCGACGTTGCCGCGCACGCGCAGATAGGGAAAGGAATTGCGGTCGACCGGACTGTTGACGCCGTCGCCCGTCATCCACGGCGCCCAGGACCGACAAACCTTGTCGAAGGCGCCCGGCACATAGGCATCGTGATTGCCTGGCACCACGGACACGTCGTCCGGAGGGCCAAGCGTTTCCAGCCAGTGCTTCGCCATCTCGATCTCGCCGTCGAGCGCCAGGTTGACGAGATCGCCGGTGACGGCGAGATGATCGGGCGCGTTGGCCTTGATGTCGGCCACGATCGTGTCGATGACTGCATCATGCATATGCCGGCGGCGGTTGCGCTGCCAATTGACGTAACCCAGCACGCGCTTGGATGCGAGGTCGCGATAGGTTACATCGGGCAGCGGCCCCAGATGGACATCGGAAATATGCGCGAGCCTGAACATAGTCCCTTCTTAAGCGAGGCAGCGCAGGCTTTCCACTCACCGTTTGCTGTTCGCTTGGCGATTGCCGGATGACCGGCTCGCCCGACCCGGAAGAGGTGTTCCGCCAGACCGGCTGGCCGGGGCTGCGGGCAAGGCTGTTTCATTTCTATTTCCTGCTGCGCCGCCCGATGACGCTTGGCGTGCGCGGCCTGATTTATGACCGAGCCTCCAACTCCGTCTTCCTCATTCGCCATACCTATGTCCCGGGCTGGCAACTGCCAGGCGGCGGCGTCGAGAGTGGCGAGACGCTCCTTGAGGCGCTGGCACGCGAACTGGCCGAGGAGGGCAACATCGCGCTGACGGCCCCGCCGGTGTTGAAATCGATGCATTTCAACCGCCGCTCCAGCCGCCGTGACCATGTCGGGCTCTATCTGGTCGAGGCCTTCAGCCAGACCGCGCCGAAGCTGCCTGACCATGAGATCGCCGAGGCGGGATTCTTTCCGCTAGATTGTCTGCCGGATAGTACCACTCCGGCGACACTGCGGCGCATTGGGGAGATTTTCGGCGATGAGCCCCCATCGCCTCATTGGTAGCTACGCCGCCTTCCTGAACCTGCCGCGATCGTGCGGCGCGGCATAGTCGAGTTCCGGTCCCACTGGAATAATTCCGGTCGGATTGATCGATTTGTGGCTGCCGTAATAGTGCGACTTGATGTGGTGCAGGTTCACCGTGCCTGAGACGCCGGGCACCTGGTAGAGGTCGCGCAGATAGTTCGACAGGTTCGGATAGTCGGCGATACGGCGCAGATTGCATTTGAAGTGGCCGACATAGACCGGGTCGAAGCGCACCAGCGTGGTGAACAGCCGCCAGTCGGCCTCGGTGATGCGCTCGCCGACCAGATAGCGCTGCTTCGACAGCCGCTCCTCGATTGCATCAAGCGCCGCGAACAATTCGCCGAACGCCTCCTCATAGGCCTCCTGCGTGGTGGCGAAGCCGGTGCGATAAACGCCGTTGTTGATCGCCGGATAGACGAGCGCGTTGATCTTGTCGATCTCGGGACGCACTGCCTTCGGATAGAAGTCGAGGTTCGCATCGCCCCACTCGTCGAAAGCGGAATTGAGCATCCGGATGATCTCGGAAGACTCGTTGTTGACGATGGTTCCCTGTTTCTTGTCCCACAGCACTGGCACCGTCACTCGGCCCGAATAGGCGGGATCGGCCTTGGCATAGATCTGGTGAAGGTAATCGAGGCCGTAGAGAGGATCGCCGGTGGCGCCGTCTTCTGCCTTGAATGTCCCGCC
>NZ_RZSL01000448.1:0-5165 GCF_003997355.1 Mesorhizobium sp. M1E.F.Ca.ET.041.01.1.1
GGCCGATCTCGGCCAGAGCGAGCGCGGCGAAGACGTGGCCGAATATCTCAACGAGCGCGGCATGCGCATCCTCTCCGCGCTCGATGCCGCGGCTGGGCGCCACTCGGCCAGGCAGGCGGAAGTGGCGCTTGCCTGGATCATGGCGCGCCCAGGCATCACCGCGCCGATCGTCAGCGCCACGACATCCGCCCAGATGGACAGCCTGATCCGCGCCGCGTCGCTCAAGCTTTCCGCCGATGACATCGCCGCGCTGGACCGGGCCAGCGCCTAAGGCGTGCTGATATTCAGGTGATGCCGGCCTGCAAATGCCGGCTTCCTGCGCTTCCGGCCTTCGCCGGCCGAAGCACTCGTGAGTGGTGTGGCAGTTAAGGCTACGGCCGGCGTAGGCCGGTTCTCGGAACCCGCCCAGTTTGGTCGCTTCGCGCCCGTCTTCGACTCCGGCTCGGCCTGACCTGAATCTCAACACGCCTTACCCCTTAGGACCGTAAGGCGACGCACGATCATCCAAGACCTTGCGGGGAACCCCGCGATAATTCCTGCCGTATCGCGGCAGGAATTGGGGTTCGGCATGGCCGGAGTAATTCTGTCTGAAGCGCAATCCTGGCAGCAATTGCTGGCTCTGGTGGTTGCGGCCGCCGTCGTCATGGGCAGTCCCGGTCCGGCGACGATCAGCGTCACCGCCATTGGGGCCGCCTTCGGGCTGCGGCGCTCGCTGCGCTACACCTCGGGCGTGGTTCTTGGTACGGTCGCCGTGCTTCTCATGGTGGCTGTCGGCCTGGTCGGCGTGCTCGCCTCGATGCCGGGGCTGGCGCCTTTGCTGACAGCCGCTTCGGCCGCCTACATCCTCTACCTTGCCTTCAGGATCGCGACGGCGCCGCCGCTTGCCGAAGGAGGAAACAAGGCGGCGCGTCCCACCTTCGCTGGCGGCTTCATGCTCGCCGTCGCCAACCCGAAAGCCTATGTGGCGATCGGCGCCGTGTTCGCCGGCGCTTCGGCGCAGGGCGATGTGCTCGGCCTGCCGGCCAGGCTGCTGGTACTGGCAGCGATGATCGTCGCCATCCATGTCGTGTGGCTTCTCGCCGGAACGGTTTTCGCGCGGCTGCTGCGCAATCCGCTGGCGTCGCGGGCCATCAACCTGGTTTTCGCGGCGACGCTGGTGCTGACCACCGCCTTGGCGGCGATGCCGTGAGGGTCAGGCTTTCGTCGTTGCCGCGGTGCCAAGTTCCGCCAGCCGCTTCACCGCCGTCGGCGGCAGAGGCGGCGG
This sequence comes from Mesorhizobium sp. M1E.F.Ca.ET.041.01.1.1, assembly GCF_003997355.1. Classification (NCBI taxonomy): domain Bacteria; kingdom Pseudomonadati; phylum Pseudomonadota; class Alphaproteobacteria; order Hyphomicrobiales; family Phyllobacteriaceae; genus Mesorhizobium; species Mesorhizobium sp. M1E.F.Ca.ET.041.01.1.1. The sequence goes on from NZ_RZSL01000448.1 coordinate 1,265, forward strand.
GTTCGGCGCACGCGAGGCTTCGACCAGCAGCTCGTCGCAGGCGGCTTCCGTCTCGCCGATCAGCCGCTGCATGAATTCCTCCTTGTCGAGCCCGGGCGGGATCGGCGGCAGGAAGCGGGCCTTGATGGTGCCGGGGAAACGCAGGAATTTGCGGCGCGGCCAGTAGAGGCCGGCGACATGGGCGACCGGCACCACGGGGACGCCGAGCTGGGTATAGAGCTCGACGATGCCGTATTTGTAGGAGGGCTCGGCGCCCGGCGGGCGGCGGGTGCCTTCGGGGTAGATGATGAGCTGGCGGGGATTGCGCGCCATCTCCGCCTTCGTGGCGGCAACGACCGCCTTCAGCGCCTTGGAGCGGTTGCCGCGGTCGACCGGGATCATGCGCATCTTCATGATGTACCAGCCGAAGAAGGGGATCCAGGTCAGCTCCCGCTTCAGGATGTACAACGCGTCGTCGAGATAAGGAAAAAAGGCGATCGCGTCCCAGAAGGACTGATGCTTCGGCGCCAGGATGAAAGACCCGTCGGGCAGGTTCTCGACGCCCGTGATTTCGCTCCTGGTGCCGGCGATCTTGTCGTAGAGCCACATCGACGTGCGCGACCAGAATTTCGGCACGAACCAGGCGCGGTGGCGCGGCGACAGGAAATAGAAGGGCGTCCAGAAGATCATCTGGACGACCAGGCTGAGATAGAAGGCGAGGTTGAACGCCAGCGAGCGGATGTAAAGCATGCGGGAAAGGGCCCGGTGTGGAAGTGTGCGTTGGTTACACCAAGCGCGGGCAAAAAGGAAACGGCGCGGCAGTCGCGTCTCTACCTCTCTTGTTTTGCCGCAATTCCGGACGGAAAACCGCTTCACACTTTTCCTGGAATTGCCTTAAAGCGACCGCGCCAGCCGCTCCTTCAGGCGCGGCGCCGCGAAATCGAGGAAGGCGCGCAGCTTCACCGGCAGCAGGCCCTGGCCGGCATGCACGAGATTGACCGGCCATGGCGGCGGCTCGAACGACTCCAGCACCACACGAAGCGTGCCCGCGCGGACGGCGGCATCCGCCTGATAGGACAGCACCTTCGTCAGGCCGAGACCGGCGATCGCCGCGTCGATTGCTGCCTCGGCGGTGTTGACCCGCAGCCGTGAGCGGACCGGGACCGCGATTTCGCTTTTGCCGCTGACGAAACTCCATGTCGCGGGGGAGGCAAGCCCTTCGAAGGTTATACAGTTGTGGCCCGCGAGATCGCGCGGTTCGATCGGCGTGCGGTTTCCGGCGAGATAGGCCGGGCTGGCGCAGACGATGCGGCGGATCGAGCCGACGCGCTTTGCGACCATGGCTGAATCCGGCAGCTCGCCTATGCGCACGGCGAGGTCGACATGTTCCTCGACCAATTGGATGATCCGGTCGGACAGCGTCAGGCGGATGTCGACGTCGGGATAGGCGTCCAGAAAAGCAGTGACGACAGGCAGCACATGCAGGCGGCCGAAGACGACCGGCGCGGTGACGACCAGTTCGCCGGTCGGGTTCGTATATTCGCCGGCGGCGGCGCGCTCGGCCTCGCTCACCTCGCCAAGGATGCGGCGACAAGCGGCCAGATAGGACTGGCCGGCGTCAGTCAAAGCGAGCCGGCGCGTCGAGCGGTTGAGCAGGCGCGTCTTGAGGTGCTTCTCCAGATCGGAAAGCCTGCGGCTGACGGTCGCCAGCGGCATGCCGGCGCGCCGCGCGGCGGCGGAAAGACTGCCGGCCTCCACTGTGGCGACGAACAGGGACATGGCGTCGAGGCGATCCATGATTCTTCCATAAAATGGAAAGATGGATTGCAAGTATGCCCTCTGCATCCGGATCGTGGAAGTAGCTAAATGCCATGCCAGTTCGTCCGAGGAGCGCCGCCATGAATGCCTTTACCAGCGATGTGGCCTTCACGCCCACCGTCAAGGCGATCCAGTCCCGCAAGGGATCACGCGAGGCCTATGCTCGCGTCGAGGAGCGCGGCGGCTGGCGCGCTACAATCACGCCCGATCTCGCTGCCTTCATCGAGGCGCAGACCAGCGCGTTCCTGGCGACGGCCAATGGCGAGGGCCAGCCCTATATCCAGCACCGCGGCGGCCCTGCCGGCTTCCTCAAGGTGCTGGACGAGCACACGATCGGTTTTGCCGATTTTTCCGGCAACCGCCAGTTCATCACTCAGGGCAATTTGCAGGACAATGGACAGGCCTTCCTGTTCCTGATCGACTACATGCGTCGGCAGCGCATCAAGATCTGGGGTAAGGCGCGCGTCGTCGAGGACGATGCGGCGCTGACGGCAAGGCTGATGCCGGCAGACTACAAAGCGCGGCCGGAACAGGCGATCCTGTTCACGGTCAGCGCCTGGGATGCCAATTGCCCCCAGCATATTCCGCAGCGCTTCGAGGCGGCGGACGTGGCTGCGGCCCTTGCCGAACGCGACCGGCGCATTGCAAGCCTCGAGCAGGAAGTCGCGCGCCTGCGTGGAGGAGCAGCTACGGGATAACGTGGCTCGGCTGCTTTTCGTCCTTGGCCACCGAGGCTTCCGCGAGCGTGACGCCCTCGGCGCTTGGGCGAAGCGGAACGATGCCGCGCGCCAGCGCCAGCACATATTTGCTGTATTCGGTGAGCAGCACGCGCAACGCCTCCGGCTTGGTCAGCCAGCCGCCCTTGCCGAGATTGGTGTTGACCACGGGATAGGGTTCGAGCCTGGCGCCATGCAGCAGTCGGCCCATCTCGAGCAGGCTTCGCGGCATGTGATAATTGTTGGTGACGAGGATGACGCTGCCATAGGCGTGGCTTTCCACCCATTTGGCGCTTTCCTCGGCGTTGCCGACCGTGTCGAGCGCGGCTCGGTCGATGTCGACGCAGCAGGAGAACAACTGCTTGTCACCGCCCATCGCCGCCTGCAACTGACGGCGGCTGGCCGAGGGGTGGACGCCGCTGATCAAGAGCCGCTCGCCCTTGCCCGACGCTAAGAGATCCATCGCGGCGTCGAGCCGCGACTGGCCGCCGGTAAGCACGATGATGGCATCGGCCTTGGCCGGATTGGCCGGCGTCGTCATGTTGGAGACCTTGTCGGCAAACCACCCGAAGCCGCCGGCAAAAAGCGCCAACAGGGCAAGCACGAAGAAGCAGCAGATACGAAGCGCAAACCTGAGACGACCGGGCCTGGCGGGCACGGCGGCGCGCGCAAGCGCCGCTGGCATCCGTCCAGCCGTCCCGGTCGAGTCCCGCGCGTCCATCATCCCAGGTTAATCCTGAAACATCCTATGGTTAACCCTGAAATGCGGCCTTTGATAGATAAGGCGGCGCACATTGCGTTACGGCAGTTGCCCACTCTGTGATCGCTGTCCTGCCTGTGCTTTCAAGCCGGCTTTTGTTTTGTCCTACCGGTCGGATCATGATCAGCCCGCCTCCGGCTGGCGGATGTCGATATCGCTGAGATAGGTGACGACCGTGACATGCGAGGTCGCCGCCGTCAGCGCGCCGATCACCAGCACCATCAGGCCGACGCCGAGATAGCCGGTGGAGCCGATGGCGAAATTGCCGAACAGCGCGGTCGCCTGATCGGCCTCAGGCGTTGCCATGTTGCGCGACGACCACCAGGAAAAGACGATGAAGACGAGAATGGCGGCAGCGCCTCCGGCGGCGGCGCCCTTCATGCCGGTGACCAGGAAATGCCAGCGGAATTCACGCGCGATGAAGCGGGCCTCGGCGCCGACAAAATGCAGCACTTCGATGATGTGCCCGTTGCCGGCCATGGCGCCGCGCGTGGCGAACACCACCGTCAGCACGGTCGCCGACAATATCAGCGCCAGAACGGCAAAGCCGATCGTCACCGTCGTATGTGCCATGGCGACCAAACGGTCGACCCAGGTGCGATGGTCGTCGAGCGCAGCGCTCGGCAGC
>NZ_RZSL01000449.1:0-5154 GCF_003997355.1 Mesorhizobium sp. M1E.F.Ca.ET.041.01.1.1
GCCGACGCTGATCCATGAACAGAACGCCGTCATGGGCCGGGCGAACAAGGCCCTGTCGAGCCGCGTCGATGCCATTGCCGGCGGCTTCCTGCCCGAAGGCGCAAGCGCTGCCGGCGCCAAGACGGTGACCACCGGCAACCCGGTCAGGCCGCAGATACTCGAGGCGGCAAAGACGCCATATGCTGCGTCCAGCGATGGCGAGCCGTTCCGCTTCCTGGTGTTCGGCGGCAGCCAGGGCGCGCAGTTCTTTTCCGATGCCGTGCCGGCGGCGATCGCGCTTCTGCCGGAAGCGCAGCGCAAGCGGCTGGCGATCACGCAGCAGGCGCGCGCGGAAGACGTGGCCCGGGTGAAAGCCGCCTATGCCAATCTTGGCGTCGACGCGCAGGTTTCGCCCTTCTTCACCGACATGGCGGCGCGCATGGCGGCGGCGCATCTGGTGATGTCGCGTTCCGGCGCCTCGACAGTCTCGGAGATCGCAGTCGTCGGCCGCCCAGCGCTGCTGGTGCCTTATCCGCACGCGCTTGACCACGATCAGGCGGCGAATGCCGCGGCGCTCGCCGCCGCCGGCGGGGCTGAGCTTCATCCGCAATCGACGCTCTCGACCGAGCGGATCGCGGCGCTGGTCGGCGGGCTGATGCAGGACCCTGGCCGGCTGACGGCGATGGCCGCGGCGGCCCGCTCGTCCGGAAAACCGGATGCGGCGCGGTTGCTCGCCGATCTGACAGAGGCTATTGCGTCCGGCAAAACGGTTTCGGACTACAGGAGGACGCGCGCATGAAGATGCCGCAGACGATCGGCCTCGTGCATTTCATCGGCATCGGCGGCATCGGCATGAGCGGCATCGCCGAGGTGCTGCACAATCTCGGCTACAAGGTGCAGGGATCCGACCAGGCCGACGGCGCCAATGTGCAGCGGCTGCGCGACAAGGGCATCGAGTGCTTCGTCGGCCATAAGGCCGAGAACCTCGGCGACGCCGAGGTGGTCGTCGTGTCGACGGCCATCAAGAAATCCAATCCCGAGCTGAAGGCCGCGCGGGAGAAGTTGCTCCCCATTGTCCGTCGCGCCGAGATGCTCGCCGAACTGATGCGTTTCCGCCAGGCCGTCGCCATCGGCGGCACGCATGGCAAGACGACGACCACCTCGATGGTGGCGACGCTGCTCGAAGCCGGCGGGCTCGACCCGACCGTCATCAATGGCGGCATCATCAACGCCTATGGCACCAATGCCCGCATGGGCGACGGCGAGTGGATGGTGGTCGAGGCGGACGAGAGCGACGGCACTTTCCTCAAGCTGCCGGCCGATATTGCCGTCGTCACCAACATCGATCCCGAGCACCTCGACCACTACGGCAGCTTCGACAAGGTGCGCGAGGCATTCCGCCAGTTCGTCGAGAACGTGCCGTTCTACGGCTTCGGCGTGATGTGCACCGACCATCCGGAGGTCCAGGCGCTTGTCGGCCGCATCGAGGACCGTCGGGTCATCACCTATGGCGAGAACGCGCAGGCCGACGTGCGTTTCACCAATCATCGCATGGACGGGGCTACGTCCGAGTTCGACGTGGTGATCCGCGACCGCAAGGGCCGCGGCTCGACGACGATCGAGGGTCTGCGCCTGCCGATGCCGGGCCGGCACAATGTCTCCAATGCGACGGCGGCGATCGCGGTCGCGCATGAACTTGGCCTGTCGGCCGAAGCCATCAAGAAGGGCCTGTCCTCCTTCGCCGGGGTGAAGCGGCGCTTCACCCATACCGGTTCATGGAACGGTGTCGACATCTTCGACGATTACGGCCACCATCCCGTCGAGATCGCCGCGGTGCTCAAGGCGGCGCGCGGGGCCACCAAGGGCCGCGTCATCGCGATCGCGCAGCCGCACCGCTTCACCCGCCTGCATGACCTGTTCAATGAGTTTTCCGTCTGCTTCAACGATGCCGACACGGTGATGGTGGCGCCGGTCTATGCGGCCGGCGAGGAGCCGATCGAAGGTGTCTCCTCGGAGGCGCTGGTATCGCGCATCCGCGCTGGCGGTCATCGCGATGCGCGCTATATCGAAGGCCCAGCGGTGATCGCGCCGGCCATTCGCGAGCTTGCCAAGCCCGGCGACTTCGTCATCTTCCTCGGTGCCGGCAACATCACGCAATGGGCCTATGCGCTGCCCAAGGAACTTGGTGGGGCACCCTCATGATGCGCGGCCAGGACCTGATCGACAAACTCGGTGGCCGGCTTGCCGGCCTGCGCGGTCGCGTCACGCCCAACGCCGAGATGGACAAGATCACCTGGTTCCGCGCCGGCGGACAGGCGGAGGCGCTGTTCCAGCCGGCCGACGAGGAGGATCTCGCTGCCTTCCTGCGCGCGGTGCCTGAGGAAATCCCGATCACCGTCGTCGGCGTCGGCTCGAACCTTTTGGTGCGCGACGGCGGTATTCCGGGTTTTGTCGTCAGGCTGTCGGCCAAGGGCTTTGGCGAAGCCGAAGCCACCGGGCCGACCACGATCAAGGCGGGCGCGGCAACGCCGGACAAGCGCGTCGCGGCGGTCGCGTATGAAGCGGGCATCGGCGACTTCCATTTCTACCATGGCATCCCGGGCGCCATAGGCGGGGCGCTGAGGATGAATGCGGGCGCCAACGGCGTCGAGACGCGGGAGCGCGTGGTCGAGGTGCGGGCGCTCGACCGCGCGGGCAATGTCCATACGCTGAGCAATGCCGACATGGGCTACACCTATCGTCACTCGTCGGCGCCTGGCGGATTGATCTTCACCTCCGCCATCTTCGAGGGCGTTCCGGAAGACAAGGCGGCGATCAAGGCGGCGATGGACGCCGTGCAGAACCATCGCGAGACGGTGCAGCCGATCCGCGAGAAGACCGGCGGCTCGACCTTCAAGAATCCCGAAGGCACTTCCGCCTGGAAGGAGATCGACAAGGCCGGCTGCCGCGGGCTGATGATCGGCGGCGCGCAGATGTCGCCGATGCACTGCAACTTCATGATCAACACCGGCACCGCGACCGGCTACGACCTCGAATATCTCGGCGAGACGGTGCGGGCGCGGGTGCTCGAGAATTCAGGCATAAGGCTGCACTGGGAGATCCAGCGGCTGGGCAATTTCCGGCCGGGTCACGAGGTCCAGGAATTCCTGGGGCAGCTTCTTTAGCTCGCTGCCAAGTTCAAGTAGTACGTGAACTTCAGTGACAGGCAACGGTCGTCAAGCGTTGCCGTAAAGACTCAACGACACGCTTTTTTCTCCCGTTTTCGCGGAAAGTGAATCTCTCGGAATCATAGGCACTTGCCAGGGAATCAACTCTCTGATTCTCTGCCCTAAAGCGTTTCCTGATTTGAGTCGTTTGACGCGTTACCCGCGTTTTCCGTCTGGGGGGCAACCTGCCGGAAGACTCGGACTCAATGTGCGCGAAAGTTGCGTGCGGAAATATCGGTTGCAGGCCCGGCGTGAGAGGGGATGACGGGATGAAGAAGAAACATGTGGCTGTTCTCCTGGGTGGATTCTCCTCGGAGCGGCCCGTGTCTCTGTCCTCGGGGAAGGCGTGTGCGGATGCGCTCGAGAATGAAGGCTATCAGGTTACCCGCGTCGATGTTTCGCGCGATGCCGGATCTGTGCTTGCCGAGCTCAGGCCTGATGTCGCCTTCAATGCGCTGCATGGCCCGTTCGGCGAGGACGGCACCATCCAGGGAATTCTTGAATATCTCGCAATTCCCTACACTCATTCGGGTGTGCTCGCTTCGGCGCTGGCCATGAACAAAGAGCAGGCGAAGAAGGTCGCCAAGGCGTCCGGCATTCCGGTCGCGGAATCGAAGGTGGTCAACCGCTTCGCCGTCCAGAACAAGCATCCGATGAAGCCGCCTTACGTGGTGAAGCCGGTCAATGAGGGTTCGAGCTTCGGTGTCGTCATCGTGCATGAGGGGCAGTCGCACCCACCGCAGGTGATCGGTTCGTCCGAGTGGCGGTATGGCGAGATCGTCATGGTCGAGCGCTACATCCATGGGCGCGAGCTGACCTGCGCGGTGATGGGCGATGTGGCGCTCGGGGTCTGCGAGATCATCCCGACCGGCCATTCCTTCTACGACTATGACTCAAAGTACGTCCCGGGCGGATCAAAACACGAAATCCCTGCTAAAATTTCACCGAATATTTACCAAAAAATACAGACACTGGCCCTCAAGGCTCATCTTGCTATCGGTTGCCGGGGCGTTTCCCGGTCGGACTTCCGTTACGACGACCGTCACTCCGAAAACGGCGAGGTTGTCTGGCTTGAGATCAACACCCAGCCGGGCATGACGCCGACGTCTCTGGTGCCTGAAATCGCCGCGCAAGCGGGGCACTCGTTCGGCGATTTGTTGAGTTGGATGGTGGAGGACGCTTCGTGTCTGCGTTGAGGTGGGGACAGGGCAAAGGCGGTGGGGCTGGTCTCTCGCTGTTCGGTGTGCTGCTGTCGTTCGACCATTTCGTGTTGCCGCGCCAGCTTCGCCGGCCGGTGCGCCTGCTTGCCCGTCTCTGCGACGGCGAGTATGAGCCGCCGCGCTTTTCTGCCGCGATCCTCTCGGCTGCCTTGCTGGCCTCGGCGGGAGCCTATGGTGCCTATCTCGGCGGTTATGCCGACAGTGTCGTGCAGGGCGTGACGGCCCGCACCGGTTTTGCCGTCGACCAGATCAAGGTCGTCGGCAATCGCCAGACTTCCGAAATCGACATACTCGACCGGCTCGGCCTCGACGGCTGGACGTCGCTGATCGGTTTCGATGCCGAGGCCGCGCGCGAGCGCATCACGACATTGCCCTGGGTCGAGGTTGCGGCGGTGCGCAAGATCTATCCGCATACGCTGGAAGTGCGCGTCGAGGAACGTGAGCCCTTCGCGCTCTGGCAGCAGGGCGATTCGCTTTCGGTGATCGAGCGCTCGGGCGAGGTGATCGCGCCGTTCTCGGGCGGCAAGCAGGCCTTGCTGCCGCTGATCATCGGCACGGGCGCGCCGGCCAAGGCGCCGGACTTCCTGGAGAAAATCAAGCGCTATCCGGAGCTCGCCGCGCGCGTCAAAGGCTATATCCGTGTCGGCGAGCGGCGCTGGGATCTGAAACTCGAGAACGGCATCACGGTCAAGCTGCCGGAAGACGACGAGGATCGTGCGATCGCCGAACTCGTCAAGCTCGACCACGAC
>NZ_RZSL01000044.1:0-21307 GCF_003997355.1 Mesorhizobium sp. M1E.F.Ca.ET.041.01.1.1
GGATGCGCGCGCCCAAGGCGGCGGCGCCGGCCAGCGCCGGCATGCCGAGCAGGCTCGCGGCCGCGGCGACAATCAGAAGAATGATGATCCACTTGATCATGAGACGGGCTCCCTGCCGAATTGTGTCAAGGAAGCAACGCGGCTTTGCGCTTCAGGTTCCGCGACCTAGGCCGACGGCACGTCCCACACTTCGCCCGGACGCATGGCGCGGAAACGCTCGTGCGAAAAGCCTTCGGCCGCCAATGCCTCGGCCAGCCTTTGCGCCGGCTCGTCGATCGGCTCGTCGGTGAGCTGGAAGGTGCCCCAGTGGCAGCCGGCGGCGTGGGCGGCGTTGCACAGCGTCATGCCCTGCACGGCTTCCTCCGGGTTCTGATGCTGCGGCGCCATGAACCAGCGCGGCTCGTAGGCGCCGATCGGCAGGATGGCCAGCCGAAAGCCGCCGTGTTTTTCCGCCATCAGCCGGTAGTTGGTCCCGCCATGGAAGCCGGTGTCGCCGGCGAAATAGACCTTGCCGCCCGCCGTCTCGATCACGAAGCCCGCCCACAGCGCCATGCGGCGGTCGCGCGCCCCGCGCGCCGACCAGTGATGCGCCGGCTCGATATGGATCGCGGCGCCGTTGCCGACCTCGATCCTGTCGCCCCAGTCATGCGCCGTGAGCCTTATGCCGGGCACGGCGCTGCCGATGATGGCGTCGTTGCCGAGCGGCGTGACCACCAATGGATCATGGCTGCGCTTCAGCCGCCGCAGCGTGGCGAGGTCGAGATGGTCGTAGTGGTTGTGGCTGACCAATACGAGATCGAGCGGCGGCAGGTCGGAGAAGGCAATGCCTGGCGCATTGACCCGTTTCGGGCCGGCGAAGGCGAGGGGCGAGGCGCGCTCGGACCAGACCGGGTCGATCAGAATGTTCAATCCGGCGGTCTGGACGAGCAGCGAGGCGTGGCCGACCATGATGAGCCGCAGCATCTTGCCTTCGACGCGTCTGTCCGGCTTCGCTTGCGGATAAGGGCTTGGATGGGCCGCCGGCCATTTCGAGCGCCCGCCGTTCAATTGCCATTTGAGAAGATCGGCGAAGCGCCCGGGCGGCTTGCCGTCGGGATTGAAGAACAGGGCGCCGTCGAAATGGTCGCTGGGCGGGCCGCTGTAATAGCGGTTGGCTGCTCTCTTTCCGGCGGCCATCGTCTCTCCCGTCCGCTCTGTTCCACTTCTCAGAAATAAGGTCGCGGCCGACTGGCGCAAGCATTTCGCTGGCGAATGCCAAGGGCCGGGGGCCGGCCTCGTATAGGGTCGGTGGCGTGGAAGGGACAACGCCGTGGCAAAGAAACGAACCAAGACGCCGTGGATGAAGGCCGAGGATTTCGGCCGCTCGCTGCCGCGTGGGGTGGGCGTGAACCTCTTGGTCACCGACATGGCGGCGATGGAGGCCTTCTGCCGCGACGTGCTCGGCGCCGAAATCATCTATGCCGACGAGGATTTCGCGGCGATCGCGCTGCTGGGCTCGATCTTCATGCTGCATGCCGACCATAGCTTTCTCGACAATCCGATGACCGGCGTCATCGCCGGTGCCGAGACGCGCGGCGCCGGCATCGAATTGCGCCTTTATGGCGCCGATCCGGACGCGGTGGAGAAAAAGGCGGCGGCACTCGGCCACATCGTGCTTGCCGGCTCGATCGACAAGCCGCATGGCTTGCGCGAATGCTACATCGTCGGCCCGGACGGCTATGTCTTCGTGCCCTGCGCGCGCCTGCAAGCCTGAAATTTCAATATGTTACGACCCAGACTCCCGGCGTGATCCGGGCGCCCGACGCCTTGCGATAAATTTGCAACACCAGTTCCGAAAACCCTATTTTAACCATATCGGGTTGAAATTCTGCCACCTTCGCCATCTTGGTGAAGCAGGTGTTTTACGCGGACGGCGCCCCCCACCGGATCCGACGGAGGTTGGAATGACTTTTTCGATGACCCGCACTTTTTCGAAAACGGGCCTCTTGGCCGTATCGCTGGCCGCGCTCGTCGCGAGCGGCTGCTCGACCTCGCGGTTCTCGTCGATGGACGACCAGCAGCCGGCGCCGCTGACGCCGGCGCCCTCCGGCACGGTGACGCAGAACCAACTGCCACCACCGGCCGCCCCCGGCACCACCGATCCATCGCAGTTTCCGACGGCGCCGGCGAACAACCAGGTCGCCTCGCTGCCGCCGAATGGCGCGGCGCCCGCGGGCGCCACGGACCTGACCGCGGCCAGCGTCGCCGGCGTCTGGAACGTCAACGTCTCCGGCCAGAGCTGCAAGGTGGCCACACCGCAGACCAAGTTCGGCGCCGGCTATCGCGCCGGGCCGCTGCACTGCCCGGCTCCGGTCGACGGCATCAAGTCATGGAACGTCGCCGGCAAGCAGCTGACGCTCTATGACGAAAACGGCGGCGCGCTGGCCAGGCTCTATTCCTCCGGCGGCGAAAAGTTCGACGGCCAGACTTCCAATGGGCAGCCGATCTCGCTTACAAGGTAAGGGTGTGCTGATATTCAGGTGATGCCGGCCTGCGAACGGCGGCTTCCGGCCTTCGCCGGCCGAAGCACTTATGACTGGCGCGGAAGTCAAATTGAGGCTATGGCCGGCGTAGGCCGGTGCTCACGTACTTTAAGTACGCTCCGCTCCGGTTCTCGTAAGCCACCATTCTCGGCTCGGCCTGACCTGAATCTCAGCACACCTTGTCGCCCTCTTTAGAGCATTCTGCTCAATATTAATGACGTGACCTATGCATCTGCGTGACGGCCTCCAGACCCATGTGACCGTCAGGCAGCGCTACGACCATCTGGTCGAGACGGGCACGACCGAGCGCGACCCGGCGCAGGAGCGCATCGTCGCCGCGCTCGACCGCCTGACCGACGAGATTTCCGCGAAACGGCTGGCGCAGAAATCCAGCTCGCTGGGCTGGCTGTTCGCGCGCAAAAAGCAGCCGCGCGAGGTGGTGAAGGGCCTCTATATCTATGGCGGCGTCGGGCGTGGCAAGACCATGCTGATGGACATGTTCTTCGAGCTCTTGCCGGTCAGGCGCAAGCGCCGCGTCCATTTCAACGATTTCATGGCCGACGTGCAGGACCGCATCCAGAAGCACCGGGCGGCGCGCAAGAATGGCGACGTCAAGGAGGACGATCCGATCCCGCCGGTGGCGCGCGCGCTGGCCGACGAAGCCTGGGTGCTGTGCTTCGACGAGTTCTCCGTCACCGACATCGCCGACGCGATGATCCTGTCGCGGCTGTTCTCGGCGCTGTTTTCCAACGGCGTCGTGCTGGTCGCCACCTCCAACGTGGCGCCGGAGAACCTTTATCGCGACGGGCTGAACCGGCAGCTCTTCCTGCCTTTCATCGGCCTGCTCGAACGCAATACGCATGTGCTGACGCTCGATGCCGAGAAGGACTACCGGCAGGAAAAGCTCAGCCGCCTGCCGGTCTATGTCACGCCGGCCGATGAGGCGGCCGACCGCGCGCTCGACGAGGCCTGGGAGGCGATGACGCAAGGCATGCCGTCGGCAGAAGTGACGATCACGCTGAAAGGGCGGCACCTGGTCGTGCCGCGCGCCGCAGGCGATGCCGCCCGCTTTTCCTTTACCGACCTCTGCGAGAAGCCGCACGGCGCGCGCGACTATCTGGCGATCGCCGGCCGTTTCTCGACCGTCTTCATAGATCATGTGCCGGTGCTCGGCGAAGGCAAGCGCAACGAGGCCAAACGCTTCATCCTGCTCATCGACACGCTCTACGACCATCGCATGCGGCTGGTGATGAGCGCAGCCGCCCAGCCCTCCGAGCTCTACACCGCCAAGCGCGGCACGGAAGTGTTCGAATTCGAGCGCACCGCCTCGCGGCTGATCGAGATGCAGAGCCACGACTGGCTGGAAGGCTGGGCGGAACGGCGGCAGGTCGAGGCGCCGGCAGAGGTTCGGCAGGCGTGAGGGTAGGGATATTGTTTCGCTACCCTCCTGCATCGCAGGAGATTGGCGAAACCCGGCGCGACGGCCGATCTCCCTCCTTGAGGGGGAGATGGCCGGCAGGCCAGAGGGGGTCGGTTCGACCGGGCTCGACGCAGACCGCGTCGGCGCTTCACGCGCGGTGACCCCCTCTGTCGCCTTTGGCGACATCTCCCCCTCGAGGGGGGAGATTTGGCGCCCGCATCACAAGGGCGTCATCGCCGGGATGAAGCCTTCTGATTTCGACGTCCATCGTGTAAGTTCTCCTCAGTCGGCTCAAGAATTTTGACGTTTACGTAATTCCCAAACCATCTAACCGATTGAAAACACTAGGGTCAAAATAATCGTTTGAATTTTTTGCACACCGGAGCTATTCGGTGCGGCGAAATCTCGCGGGTCCTCGCAGCATTCCAGCCTCCTCGACGCCGTCATCAAGTCTGCAAGGATTTGGGGCACGGTCACACACAAAGGGAAACCATCCTGACATGGCACGCAACAAGATAGCGCTCATCGGCTCGGGCATGATCGGCGGCACGCTCGCCCATATGATCGGCCTCAAGGATCTCGGCGACGTGGTGCTGTTCGATATCGCCGAGGGCATTCCGCAGGGCAAGGGCCTCGACATCGCCCAGTCCTCGCCGGTCGACGGGTTCGACGCCAGGCTGACCGGCGTCAACGACTATGCCGGCATCGAGGGCGCGGATGTGTGCATCGTCACCGCCGGCGTGCCGCGCAAGCCGGGCATGAGCCGCGACGACCTCTTGGGCATCAACCTCAAGGTCATGGAACAGGTCGGTGCGGGCCTGAAGAAATACGCGCCGAAGGCTTTCGTCATCTGCATAACCAATCCGCTCGACGCCATGGTCTGGGCGCTGCAGAAATTCTCCGGCCTGCCGACCAGCCATGTCGTCGGCATGGCCGGCGTGCTCGACAGCGCCCGCTTCCGCTATTTCCTGGCCGAAGAGTTCAAGGTCTCGGTCGAGGACGTCACCGCCTTCGTGCTCGGCGGCCACGGCGACAGCATGGTGCCTATGATCCGCTATTCGACGGTGGCGGGCATCCCGCTGCCTGACCTCGTCAAGATGGGCTGGACTTCGAAGGAGAAGCTCGACCAGATCGTGCAGCGCACCCGCGACGGCGGCGCCGAGATCGTCGGCCTCTTGAAGACCGGCTCGGCCTATTACGCGCCGGCGGCCTCGGCGATCGCCATGGCCGAATCCTATCTCAAGGACAAGAAGCGCGTGCTGCCCTGCGCGGCGCACCTGTCCGGCCAATATGGCGTCAAGAACACCTATGTCGGCGTTCCGGTGGTGATCGGCGCCGGCGGCGTCGAGCGCGTCATTGAGATCGACCTCGCCAAGGCCGAACAGAAGATGTTCGACAATTCGGTGGCGGCCGTGCAGGGCCTGACCGAGGCCTGCACCAAGATCGCCCCGCATCTCGCCGGCAAGTAATCGTCCTCCCCGGAGACCAAGCGCATGAACATTCATGAATATCAGGCCAAGGCGCTGCTGAAGTCGTTCGGCGCGCCGGTAGCGGACGGCGTTCCGGTGTTCAAGGCAAGCGAGGCGGAAGCCGCCGCCAAGGCGCTGCCCGGCCCGCTCTACGTGGTGAAGAGCCAGATCCATGCCGGCGGCCGCGGCAAAGGCAAGTTCAAGGAACTCGGCCCCGACGCCAAGGGCGGTGTGCGGCTGGCGAAGTCGGCGGCAGAGGTCGTGGCCAACGCCAACGAGATGCTCGGCCACACGCTGGTCACCAAGCAGACCGGGCCGTCCGGCAAGCAGGTCAACCGCCTCTATATCGAGGACGGCGCCGACATTGAGCGCGAGCTCTATCTGTCGATCCTGGTCGACCGTTCGGTCGGCCGCATCGCCTTCGTCGTCTCGACCGAGGGCGGCATGGACATCGAGGCGGTGGCGCATGACACGCCGGAAAAGATCCTCACCGTCGCCATCGACCCGGAGAAGGGTGTCTCGGCGGATGACGTGAAGAAGCTCAACGCCGCGCTGAAGCTCGACGGCGATGCGGCACAAGACGGCGGCACGCTGTTCCCGATCCTCTACAAGGCCTTCGTCGAGAAGGACATGAGCCTGCTCGAGGTCAACCCGCTGATCGTGATGAAGAACGGCCATCTGCGCGTGCTCGACGCCAAAGTGTCGTTCGACAACAACGCGCTCTTCCGCCATCCGGACGTGATGGAGCTGCGCGACACCACCGAAGAGGACGAGAAGGAGATCGAGGCGTCGAAATACGACCTCGCCTATGTCGCGCTCGACGGCAATATCGGCTGCATGGTCAATGGCGCCGGACTTGCCATGGCGACGATGGACATCATCAAGCTCTACGGCGCTGAGCCGGCTAACTTCCTTGATGTCGGCGGCGGCGCCTCCAAGGAGAAGGTCACGGCGGCGTTCAAGATCATCACCAAGGATCCGGCGGTCGAAGGCATCCTGATCAACATCTTCGGCGGCATCATGAAATGCGATGTCATCGCCGAGGGCGTGATCGCCGCGGTCAAGGAAGTCGGGCTGAAGGTGCCGCTGGTCGTGCGGCTGGAAGGCACCAATGCCGAGCTCGGCAAGAAGATCATCAACGACAGCGGCCTCAACGTCGTGTCGGCCGACGACCTCGACGACGCGGCCAAGAAGATCGTCAAGGCGGTGAAGGGCTGAGCGGATGCCTCCGCGCAAGATAAACCTGGTCGAAGCGGCGGACGCGAAGATCGCCAAGGTCTTCGATCCGCACATTGCCGGCGATGTCAATGACAGCCAGGCCAAGGTCGCCAAGTTCGGCGAGGTGTTCGACTGGCACGCGCATGACAATGAGGACGAAGCCTTCCTCGTGCTGCGCGGCCGCATCGCCATCGACTTCCGCGATGGGCCGGTCGAGCTCGGCGAGGGCGATTTCATCGTCGTGCCGCGCGGCGTCGAGCACCGGCCGCGTTCACTCACTGCCGAGCCGGTGGTGCTGATGTTCGAGCCGGCGACGACGCTCAACACCGGCAACGCCAAGAGTGACCTCACCGTCACCGATCTGAAGCGGCTCTGACCATGAACGCGGCGCCTTTCTCCTCCCTCTCGGCCGATCACCAGCGCCTGCAGGCGCTGGTCGGCGCGTGGCGTGGCGAGGAAGATGTTGCGGCCACGCAATGGACCGATGCCGGCGCGGCGACTTCGGAAGTGCTGGCCGAGGCGCAGTTCGGCGGCCTGTTCGTGGTGCAGCGCTATCGCCAGCGCCGCGACGGCACGGTTTCGTTCGGCGCGCACAACGTGTTCGGTTTCGATCAGCCGAACAGCCTCGTCACCATGCATCAGTTCGATTCGATGGGTTTCGTGCCGGCGGCACCGGCTACGGGCACATGGAGCGGCAACGAGCTGGTGCTGGAAAGGTCGTCGCCGCGCGGCGCCGCCCTCGTGACTTACAGCTTTGACGGCACTGATACCTATCGCATGAAACTTCAGTTCAAGCCCGCCGGCAGCGATGCCTGGCAAGACATGGTGAGCGGGCTCTACCGGCGCGTTTCGCCTTCCTCGATCAACGGTTTTTAGAAAAGGGCCGCGATGTCCATTCTCGTCGACAAGAACACCAAGGTGCTGGTCCAAGGCCTGACCGGCAAGACCGGCACGTTCCACACCGAGCAGGCGCTGGCCTATCACGGCACCAAGATGGTTGGCGGCATCCATCCGAAGAAGGGCGGCGAGACCTGGACCGGCTCCAAGGGCGAGGGCCTGCCGATCTTCGCCACCGTCGCCGAGGGCAAGGAAAAGACCGGCGCCAACGCCTCCGTCGTCTATGTGCCGCCGGCGGGCGCGGCCGAAGCCATTCTCGAGGCGATCGAGGCCGAGATCCCGCTGATCGTCTGCATCACCGAGGGCATCCCGGTGATGGACATGATCAAGGTCAAGGCGCGGCTCGACCGCTCGAAGTCGCGGCTGATCGGCCCGAACTGCCCGGGCGTGCTGACGCCCGACGAATGCAAGATCGGCATCATGCCCGGCAACATCTTCCGCAAGGGCTCGGTCGGCGTTGTTTCCCGCTCGGGAACGCTTACCTATGAGGCGGTCTTCCAGACCAGCAATGTCGGCCTCGGCCAGACCACCGCTGTCGGCATCGGCGGCGACCCGGTCAAGGGCACCGAGTTCATCGACGTGCTGGAGATGTTCCTCGCCGACGACGAGACCAAGTCGATCATCATGATCGGCGAGATCGGCGGCTCGGCCGAGGAAGACGCCGCGCAGTTCTTGAAGGACGAGGCCAAGCGCGGCCGCAAGAAACCGATGGCGGGCTTCATCGCCGGGCGCACGGCGCCGGCCGGCCGCACCATGGGTCATGCGGGCGCGGTGATCTCCGGCGGCAAGGGCGGCGCGGAAGACAAGATCGCGGCGATGGAATCGGCCGGCATCAAGGTTTCGCCGTCGCCGGCACGGCTCGGCACGACGCTGGTCGAGGCGATCAAAGGTTAAGGCAGTAGTGAGTAGGGCAGTAGTCAGTAGTGAAAAAGGGACGAACGGGTGAGTAGCAGCTGAGCGGGGATTTCCACCTTCCACTCACTACTGACTACTCCCTATTCCCCTCGAAAGGAGACGGAGCCAGGCTCCGCAGACGAAAATGGCAAGACAAGATCAGGCCAACGACCAATTCTCGCTCACCTCGTTCCTCTATGGCGGCAATGCCGATTACATCGACGCGCTCTATGCCGCGTATGAGGACAACCCTGCCTCCGTCGATCCGGAATGGCAGGACTTCTTCGCGGCGCTGAAGGACGACGCCGGGGATGTGCGCAAGAACGCCAAGGGCGCTTCCTGGGCGAGGCCTTCCTGGCCGATGCAGGCCAATGGCGAGCTGGTCTCGGCGCTCGACGGCAATTGGGGCCTGATCGAAAAGCACATCGAAAAGAAGGTGAAGGACAAGGCGGTCGTCAACGGCGCGGTCCTTTCCGACGCCGACGTGCACCAGGCGACGCGCGATTCCGTGCGCGCCATCATGATGATCCGCGCCTTCCGCATGCGCGGCCATCTGCACGCCAATCTCGACCCGCTCGGCATCGCCAATCCGCTCGAGGACTATAACGAGCTCTCGCCGGAGAATTACGGCTTCACTGAAGCCGACTATGACCGGCCGATCTTCCTCGACAATGTGCTCGGGCTCGAATTTGGCACCATCCGGCAGATGCTGGATATCCTCACCCGCACCTATTGCTCGACCCTTGGCGTCGAGTTCATGCACATCTCCGACCCGGAAGAGAAGGCGTGGATCCAGGCGCGCATCGAGGGCGCCGACAAGGAGATCACCTTCACCGCCACCGGCAAGAAGGCGATCCTGTCGAAGCTGATCGAGGCGGAAGGCTTCGAACAGTATATCGACGTCAAGTACAAGGGCACCAAGCGCTTCGGCCTCGACGGCGGCGAGTCGCTGATCCCGGCGCTGGAGCAGATCATCAAGCGTGGCGGCCAGCTCGGCCTGAAGGAGGCCGTGCTCGGCATGGCGCATCGCGGCCGCCTCAACGTGCTTTCCCAGGTGATGGCCAAGCCGCACCGCGCCATCTTCCACGAGTTCAAAGGCGGCTCGGCCGCGCCCGACGACGTCGAGGGCTCGGGCGACGTTAAGTACCATCTCGGCGCCTCGTCGGACCGCGAGTTCGACGGCAACAAGGTGCACCTGTCGCTGACGGCCAACCCCTCGCATCTGGAGATCGTCGACCCCGTCGTGATGGGCAAGGCGCGCGCCAAGCAGGATCAGCTCGCCGGGCGCGAGCGCGGCGAGATCGTGCCGCTTTCCGAACGCGCCAAGGTGATGCCGCTCTTGCTGCACGGCGACGCTGCGTTTGCCGGCCAGGGCGTGATCGCGGAGATGTTCGGGCTGTCCGGCCTGCGCGGCCATCGCGTCGCCGGCACGCTGCATTTCATCATCAACAACCAGATCGGCTTCACCACCAATCCGCGCTTCTCGCGCTCGTCGCCCTATCCGTCGGATGTGGCCAAGATGATCGAGGCGCCGATCTTCCACGTCAACGGCGACGATCCGGAAGCGGTGGTGCATGCCGCGAAGGTCGCGACCGAGTTCCGCATGAAGTTCCACAAGCCGGTGGTGGTGGACATGTTCTGCTATCGCCGCTTCGGCCACAACGAGGGCGATGAACCGGCCTTCACGCAGCCGATCATGTACCGCAGCATCCGCACCCATAAGACGGTGGTGCAGGTCTACGCCGACAGGCTGATCGCCGAAGGCCACATCACCCAGGCCGAGGTCGACAAGATGCGGGCCGACTGGCGCGCGCATCTGGAGCAGGAATTTGAAGTCGGCCAATCCTACAAGCCGAACAAGGCCGACTGGCTGGACGGCGCCTGGTCCGGCCTGCGCACCGCCGACAACCAGGACGAACAGCGGCGCGGCAAGACCGCGGTGCCGGTCCGCACGCTGAAGGAAATCGGCAAGAAGCTGACCGAGGTGCCGAAGGATTTCGAGGCGCACAAGACGATCCTGCGCTTCCTCGAGAATCGCCGCCAGGCGATCGAATCCGGCGAAGGCATCGACTGGTCGACCGCCGAGGCGCTGGCCTTCGGCGCGATCCTGCTCGACGGCAATCCGATCCGGCTCTCCGGCCAGGATTCGGAGCGCGGCACCTTCTCGCAGCGCCACTCCGTGCTCTACGACCAGCGCGACGAGACCCGCTACATCCCGCTCAACAATCTGTCGGCGGCGCAAGCCGGCTACGAAGTCATCAACTCGATGCTGTCGGAAGAGGCGGTGCTCGGCTTCGAGTACGGCTACAGCCTGGCCGAGCCGAAGGCGCTGACGCTTTGGGAAGCGCAGTTCGGCGATTTCGCCAACGGCGCCCAGGTGGTGTTCGACCAGTTCATCTCCAGCGGCGAACGCAAGTGGCTGCGCATGTCGGGTCTGGTCTGCCTGCTGCCGCACGGCTATGAGGGCCAGGGGCCGGAGCACTCGTCGGCACGCCTCGAGCGCTTCCTGCAGCTCTGCGCCGAGGACAACATGCAGGTGGCCAACGTCACCACGCCCGCCAACTACTTCCACATCCTGCGCCGGCAGTTGAAGCGCGATTTCCGCAAGCCGCTGATCCTGATGACGCCGAAGTCGCTGCTGCGCCACAAGCGGGCGGTGTCGATGCTGTCGGAAATGTCGGGCGAGAGCTCGTTCCACCGGCTTTTGTGGGACGATGCGCAGCTTCTGCCCAACCAGCCGATCAAGCTCACCAAGGACTCCAAGATCCGTCGCGTCGTACTCTGCTCGGGCAAGGTCTATTACGACCTCTACGAGGAGCGCGAGAAGCGCGGCATCAACGACATCTACCTGCTGCGCGTCGAACAGCTCTATCCGTTCCCGGCCAAGGCGCTGATCACGGAACTGTCGCGCTTCCGCAATGCCGAGATGGTGTGGTGCCAGGAGGAGCCCAAGAACATGGGCGCCTGGTCGTTCATCGACCCCTATCTCGAATGGGTGCTGGCGCATATCGACGCCAAGCATCAGCGGGTGCGCTACACCGGCCGTCCGGCCTCGGCCTCGCCGGCGACAGGGTTGATGTCGAAGCACCTCAGCCAACTCGCCGCCCTGCTCGACGACGCGCTGGGTGAATAGGCAGAGCGGACGAAACAGACCTCAGGAAGAGAAAAGAACGGACAGGCACAATGGCTACCGAAATCCGCGTCCCCACACTCGGCGAATCCGTCACCGAGGCGACCGTCGGCAAGTGGTTCAAGAAGGTCGGCGACGCGATCGCCGCCGACGAGCCGCTGGTCGAGCTCGAAACCGACAAGGTGACGGTGGAGGTGCCTGCCGCGGGTGCCGGAACGCTTGCCGAGATTGCCGTCAAGGAAGGCGAGACGGTCAATGTCGGCGCGCTGCTCGGTTCGATTTCGGCTGGCGGCGCCGCCGTCGCGCCGGCAACCAAGCCGCAGGCGGGGGCGCAGGCCTCGAGCCCGGACGCCGCGTCCACGGTCAAGCAGGCCGTGGCCGAGACCGCCAAGATGGCCGGCGACGCCGGTCCGATCGAGCCGCGCACCATGCCGCCGGCGCCGGCCGCCGCCAAGCTGATCGCGGAGGCCAATCTCTCGGTCGACCAGCTCTCCGGCTCGGGCAAGCGCGGCCAGGTGCTGAAGGGCGACGTGCTCGACGCGATCGCCAAGGGCGCGCCGTCGCAGCCGGCCGAGGCGCCGAAAGCGGCGCCCGCGCCCGTCGCTGTCCGCGCCCCGTCCACGCCGGACGACGCCTCGCGCGAGGAGCGCGTGCGCATGACCAAGCTGCGCCAGACGATCGCGCGCCGCCTCAAGGAGGCGCAGTCGACCGCCGCCATGCTCACCACCTTCAACGAGGTGGACATGAGCGCGGTGATGGCGCTTCGGGCCAAGTACAAGGACGTGTTCGAGAAGAAGCATGGCGTGAAGCTCGGCTTCATGGGCTTCTTCACCAAGGCGGTGACGCATGCGCTGAAGGAGATCCCGGCGGTCAACGCCGAGATCGACGGCACCGACATCATCTACAAGAACTTCGCCCATGTCGGCGTCGCCGTCGGCACCGACAAGGGCCTGGTGGTGCCCGTGGTGCGCAACGCCGACCAGATGTCGATTGCCGAGATCGAGAAGGAGATCGGCCGGCTGGGGCTCGCCGCGCGCGACGGCAAGCTCTCGGTTGCCGACATGCAAGGCGGCACCTTCACCATCTCCAATGGCGGCGTCTATGGGTCGCTGATGTCGACGCCGATCCTGAATGCGCCGCAGTCCGGCATCCTCGGCATGCACAAGATCCAGGAGCGGCCGATGGTGGTCGGCGGCCAGATCGTCATTCGCCCGATGATGTATCTGGCGCTCTCCTATGATCACCGCATCGTCGACGGCAAGGAAGCGGTGACCTTCCTCGTGCGCGTCAAGGAAAGCCTGGAGGATCCCGAGCGGCTGGTGCTCGATCTCTGAGTGGCCAGGGTGGCGGCGCGCGATCGGGGCGGCGAATGACAGCCCGTCTGCTTGGCGCCGCCAGACCGGTCGTGCTTGCGGCCAGCGCGGCTCTCGTGGCGGCCGATGCCCAGGCCGCATGCCCGATCCAGCTCGCCGTCTATGGCGAGGCGCAAAGCGGCGCCGAGATCGACTTCACCCCGACCGGCACCTCGGCGACGATCACCAACAGCTTCCGCATGATCCTCGACAACAATACCGTGCTCGACGGCATCGCCATGTGGACCGAGGGCTCCGCCTCGCGCCCGCACGGCTCGCTGATGTACAAGTGCCCGACCGGCGACGTCACCGGCGAGGAGCTTGCCGCCTGCACGGTCTGGGAAGGTGTCATCTACAGGGCGGATGAGAAGGGCGGCGTCGGCCTGCTGCCGGCCGAGGGCGCCGATGCGCCGAAAAGCCTGATCTTTCCCGATCTCGGGCCGTCATTGCAGATGTCGGCCGCTTACGGTCCAGCCGGCTTCTCCAAAGTGCCGTGGGACGTCTTTACCCTGAAGGGCTGCCAGGAATGAGCACGCACAAGAAGACGCTGCTGGTCACCGGCGGCAGCCGCGGCATCGGCGCCGCCATCTGCCGGCAGGCAAATCAGGCCGGCTATCGCGTTGCCGTCAACTATGTCTCCAACCAGCTTGCCGCCGATGCGCTCGTCGCCGAGCTCGAAGACGCCGGCGGCGAGGCCTTCGCGGTCAGGGGCGACGTCGGCGACGAAGCCGATGTGATCGCGATGTTCGAAACGGTGGACAAAGCCTTCGGCCGGCTCGACGCTTTCGTCAACAATGCCGGCATCGTCGACGTCAAGGCGCGTGTCGACGAGATGAGCGCCGAGCGGGTCGAGCGCATGATGAGCATCAACGTCGTCGGCTCCTTCCTCTGCGCCCGCGAGGCGGTGAAACGCATGTCGACCCGCCACGGCGGCAAGGGCGGCGCCATCGTCAATCTGTCCTCGGCGGCGGCGAGACTCGGCTCGCCCGGCGAATATGTCGACTATGCCGCCTCCAAGGGCGCGATCGACACGCTGACGATCGGGCTGGCGCGTGAAGTCGCGCTGGAAGGCATCCGCGTCAACGCGGTCAGCCCCGGCATCACCGAGACCGAGATCCATGCCTCCGGCGGGCAGCCGGAGCGCGTGGCGCGGATGCAGGACATGCTGCCGATGAAACGGGCGGGCACGGCCGATGAGGTCGCCAGCGCGGTTCTCTATCTTCTGTCGGACGCGGCCTCCTATGTAACGGGCGCGATCCTCAATGTGAGCGGCGGCCGCTGAAGGCCGGATAAGAAGGACAGTCTCATGGCTTATGACGTCGTAATCATCGGATCGGGACCGGGCGGCTATGTCTGCGCCATCAAGGCGGCGCAGCTCGGCCTGAAGACGGCGGTGGTCGAGAAGAACGCCACCTTCGGCGGCACCTGCCTCAACATCGGCTGCATCCCGTCGAAGGCGCTGCTCCACGCCTCCGAGATGTTCGCTGAAGCCGGCCATGCCTTCGATGCGCTCGGTGTCGAGGTCGGCGCGCCGAAGCTCAACCTGAAGAAGATGCTGGCGCACAAGGATGCGACGGTGGCGTCCAACGTCAACGGCGTCGCCTTCCTGTTCAAGAAGAACAAGATCGACAGCTTCCGCGGCACCGGCAAGGTGGTTTCCGCCGGCAAGGTGTCGGTGACCGGCGAGGATGGCAAGGTCGAGGAGCTCGAGACCAAGAACATCGTCATCGCCACCGGCTCCGACGTCGCCGGCATCCCGGGCGTCAAGGTCGACTTCGACGAGAAGGTGATCGTGTCTTCCACCGGCGCGCTGTCGCTGGCCAAGGTGCCGGGCCACCTCGTGGTGGTCGGCGGTGGCGTCATCGGGCTGGAGCTCGGCTCGGTCTGGGCCAGGCTTGGCGCCAAGGTCACGGTCGTCGAGTTCCTCGACACCATCCTCGGCGGCATGGACGGCGAGGTGTCGAAGCAGTTCCAGCGCCTGCTGTCCAAGCAGGGTTTCGAGTTCAAGTTAGGGGCCAAGGTCACCGATGTGGCCAAAACCAAGAAGGGCGCTAGCGTGACGTTCGAGCCGGTCAAGGGCGGCGCGGCCGAAACCATCGAGACCGACGTCGTGCTGGTCGCCACCGGACGTCGCCCCTATGCCGACAGCCTGGGGCTGAAGGAAGCGGGCGTCGATGTCGACGAGCGCGGCCGGGTCAAGACCGACGGGCATCTGAGGACCAACGTGCCCGGCATCTACGCCATCGGCGACGTCATCGCGGGGCCGATGCTGGCGCACAAGGCCGAGGACGAGGGCGTGGCGGTGGCCGAGACAATCGCCGGCCAGGCCGGCCATGTGAACTATGACGTCATCCCGAGCGTCGTTTACACCAGCCCGGAAATCGCCTCCGTCGGCAAGACCGAGGAGGAATTGAAGAAGGCCGGCATCGACTACAAGGCGGGCAAGTTCCCGTTCAGCGCCAACGGCCGTGCGCGCGCCATGCTGCACACCGACGGTTTCGTGAAGATCCTGGCCGACAAGGCCAGCGATCGCGTGCTCGGCGTCCATATCGTCGGCTTCGGCGCCGGCGAGATGATCCACGAGGCCGCGGTGCTGATGGAATTCGGCGGCTCCTCGGAAGACCTCGCCCGCACCTGCCACGCGCACCCGACGATGTCGGAAGCGGTGAAGGAAGCGGCGCTGGCGACGTTCTTCAAGCCGATCCATATTTAGCTGCGCGCCACGCGCCGGCGCCGAACGCCCATCGAAGGCGTGGTTGCCACCAAACAATGCGGCCCGCCTTTCGGCGGGCCGTTTGTCGTTGAGCTTTAGCCTGATTACTGAGCCGGGGCAGGCGCTGGGGCCGGAGCGGGCGCAGGTGCCGGTGCGGGAGCCGGTTCAGGCGCAGGTGCAGGTGCCGGCGCAGGAGCAGGCGTTGCAGGCGCCGGCTCAGGAGCCGGAGTTGCAGGCGCGGGGGCCGGCGTCGTAGCTGCCGGCGGCTCGGCGGGCGCCGGGGCCTTCTCGCCGCCGCTTCTGCCAAAAACATAATACGCAACAATGGCCAGGATAATGACAACAAGGGCGATCAGCCACCCGCTGCCGCCGCCACCCGACGAGGGAGGCGTGCTCGGAGGGGTGAAGGGGTCGTTAGGGTTCGCCATGAACGGTGTCCTCCTTGGAATGAAAGGCTTCAATCAACAGCCATCAACGCGCGATCCCGCAATCGGTTTCACGCAGGCGGACGGAAAGCGCTGAAAAAACGGCGTTTTCCGCTCTCCAGCCGCCAGACGACTCAGTTGACGGCGGTAACACTATACCCTGCCTTGCGGAAATCCTCGACCAGTCCTTCGGGCCCCGGCAGATGCATCGCGCCGACCGCCATGAAGACGTTGCCCTTGGCCAGAATCGGCTCGGCATGCTCCACCATCACCTTGTTGCGGCTGGTGATCATGGTCTGCTCGAAGGCGGCATAGCCGGCCTGGTCGTTTTCGGCCTCGGGCAACACGGTGCGAAACAGCGGCCAGAACATGCCGATCTCGCCACGCTGGTAGAGCACGATCATGGTCTCGTTGAGGTCGTTGGCCTTGTCGCCGAGCCTCAGCGTATCGACCAGCCCCTTCATGTGAAAGGCAAGCGGCAGCGAAGCCATGGCGCGGAGCTGACCGGCAACGGTTTCCAGACCTTCGACCGCCTTGCCGTTCGCCTTTGCGTCCGTGGCCAGCTTGACGTCGAGCACCGGTGCTCCCGCGGTCTGACGCGCCACTTCGCAGGCGGGAAGCGCCACCATGGCCGAAAGGATCCACGGCTTCATCTTGGCGACCGTCGCGGGCGGGATGCCGCGCGCATCGAGCCCCTTGTTCAGCACCGCCGCGTCCTCGGGCGACAGCAGCGAGGACAGCGTTGTGTTGTCGGTGAACATCATCAGGCCGGGCTCTGCGGCGATTGCCGCCATCATCTTGCTCTTGTCGAGCACTTCGGTGGTTTCGATGATGACGGTGTCGGCGCCGTCATAGGCTTTCTGCGCCGCGGCCGGCAGCGTGGTGACGCGCGCGTCGGTCATGTGCATGGTGCCGAAGAGATAGGACGGTTTTTCGCCTGATTTCTCCAGCTTCCACAGCAGGCCCTTGCCGTTGGGAACGGCGGCTGCCTCGGCCTCGACCTTCTTGAAGGCAGCAGGGTCGCTCTTTGCCAGACTTGCCAGCAGATCGGAGCCGCCGCAGGCGGGAGCCTCGGCATGCGCCCTGCCGGCCAGCAGCAGGACGATGAGAAACGACAGGAAAAACAGCACGTTGAGCGCTGCGAGCAGCTTCAACGAGACAAGAGCCGCGCGGTCGGCGATGGCGATGACGCGTTTCATGAGGAGCTTCTTAAGCTGAAAAAGCGGCAAAACGGTTAACCGGGCGACCGAAATTTTCGCTGCAGTTCCGCTCAGGCACGCGGATGCGACCGTTCGTAGATATCGAGCAGCCTCGCCGTGTCGACGCCGGTATAGACCTGCGTGGTCGACAGGCTGGCGTGGCCGAGCAGCTCCTGGATGGTGCGCAGGTCGCCGCCGCGGCCAAGCAGATGCGTGGCGAAGGAATGGCGCAAGGCATGCGGCGTCGCCGTGTCCGGTAGGTTCAGCGCCGAGCGCAGCTTCGCCATCTCGCGCTGGACGATCGCCGGGTTCAGCGGCCCTCCGCGCGCGCCGCGGAACAGCAGGCCCTTGGGGTCGATAGGGAAGGGACAGAGCCGCCGGTATTCGGCAACCGCTCGCTGCGCCACCGGCAGCACCGGCACCAATCTTGTCTTGCCGCCCTTGCCGGTGACGCGCAGCACGGTGTCGACTTCCGTGGCCAGATCGGCGCCGGTGAGCCCAAGCGCTTCGGAGATGCGTAGTCCGGAGCCGTAGAGCAGCGTCAGCACGGCGGCGTTGCGGGCGGCGATCCATGGCTCTTCCGCCAGCTGCCCCTCCATGCCAACGACCTGCTTCGCATCACTCGCCGTCAGCGGCTTGGGCAGCGATTTCGGCTGGCGCGGCGCGCGCAGTGCCGCCGCACCCGCCGCGTTGACGAGGCCGCGCCGTTCGAGAAAGCGCAGCAGCGAGCGGATGCCGGCGAGGCCGCGTCCCAACGTGCGGGCGCCGGCGCCGCCATTGCGGCGCGCGGCGAGGAAGCCGCGCAGATCGGCCGGCCGCAGGTCGGCGATATCGGCGATGCCGGGCGGACCGCCGCAATGTCCGGTCAAAAAGTGCAGGAACTGGCGCGTGTCGCGCTCATAGGCTTCGACCGTCTCAGGCGACAGCCGGCGCTCGCGCGCCAGCATCTTAAGCCAGTTCTCGCGCGCCGCCTGGAGGTCGGGCTTTGCCGGGATGAGGAATTCCTGCATGGCGGCATATTCCGGCGGGGAGGTTAGGAACCGGTGAAGAGCGCGTCATTGAAATGACAGCCATAGGGGGGTAGAGCAGGGCAAAGGAAGTGACGCCATGTCGAAGCTCGAGAACCCCGTCCAGATGGCCGTGATCGGCGCCGCGCATGGCATCAAGGGCGAATTGCGGGTGAAGACCTTCACCGGCGATCCGCTGGCGCTCGCCGACTACGGGCCGCTCCAGGCCAAGGACGGCCGAGCCTTCCAGATCCTCGACATCAGGCCGGCCGGCACGGTGGTGGTGGTGCGCTTCAAGGGCGTCAACGACCGCACCGCCGCCGAGACGCTTGCCGGCACAGAACTCTTCGTCGACCGCTCGGTGCTGCCGGACGACGGCGAGGAGGACGAATTCTACCACGCCGACTTGATTGGCCTGGAGGTCAGGGACGAAACAGGGGCCATCGGCAGGGTTGTCGCCGTGCACAATTTCGGCGGCGGCGACATTCTCGACGTCACGCTCGCCGGCCGCAAGGGCGTGCTGATCCCGTTCACCCAGGCCGCGGTGCCGCATGTGTCGATCGCCGACGGCTTTGTTCAGGTCGATCCGCTGGCGGCGGGTCTGGTCGGCGACGAGGATGGCGAGGCGCCAGGCCATTCCGGCTTCGATCCGAAAGGCCGGCCGCGCGGACCGAAGGATGCCGGGGGCAACCGTTGAGCTTTGCCGCCTCGGTGCTGACGCTCTATCCCGAAATGTTTCCGGGCGCGCTCGGCCTGTCGCTCGCCGGCCGCGCGCTTGAAGCCGGCACCTGGTCGCTGGAGGCGATCCAGATCCGCGATTTCGCCCCCGACAGGCATCGCACCGTCGACGACACGCCGGCCGGCGGCGGCGCCGGCATGGTGATGCGCGCGGACGTGCTGGCCAAGGCCATCGATCACGTTTCGCCGGCCGGCGATCCACGGCCGCGCCTGTTGATGAGCCCGCGCGGCAGGCCACTCACCCAGGCGCGCGTGCGCGAGCTCGCCGCGGGGCCTGGCGCGGTGATCCTGTGCGGCCGCTTCGAGGGCGTCGACCAGCGGCTGATCGAGGCGCGCGATTTGGAGGAAGTCTCGATCGGCGATTTCATCCTGTCGGGCGGCGAGCCGGCGGCATTGGTGCTGCTCGACGCCGTGGTCCGACTGCTGCCCGGCGTCATGGGCAACGCCGTCTCGGGCGAGGAAGAAAGTTTCGAGAACGGCCTGCTCGAGCATCCGCATTACACGCGGCCGCAGGAGTTCGAAGGCCGGCAAATCCCCGAGGTGCTGATCTCCGGCAACCACAGGAAGATCGCCGAATGGCGGCGCGCCGAGGCGATTAAGTTGACCAGGGAGCGGCGGCCGGATCTGCTGGCAGGCACTCACCCCTTGGTGAAGTAGTAGAAGGCCAGGAGCAGGCCGACGGCGACGACGAAGCCGCGCACCACGCCTTGCGGCACGCGCTTGGCGATCCACACTCCGGCATAGCCCCCGAGCGCGACGCCCGGGATCATGACGATCGCCTGCGGCCAGGCGACGACGCCTCCGGAAACGAAGACCAGAATGGCGACGACCGCGATCACGATGGACAGCATGTTCTTCAACGCGTTCAGGCGATGATAGTCGCCGGCTTGCGTCAGGCCGAGGGTCGCCAGCATCATGACGCCCATGCCGGCGCCGAAGAAGCCGCCATAGACCGCGGTCGCGAACTGCGCAAGCGAACCGGCAAGCGAGCCGACCGAGGCCTGGTGCTCCGGCCCGGCCGCCGGTTTCAGCCACGGCCCGGCGGCGAACAGGGCGGTGGCGGCAATCAGCAGCCACGGCACCAGCGCCCGGAACGACGGATTGGTGAGCGCCAGCAGGATGAGCGAGCCGGCCAGCGCGCCGAGGGCCGAGATCAGGCAAAGCAGCAGCGCGCCGCGCCAGAAATGCCGGATATCGGTCCAATAGGCGAGCGTCGAGGTGATGTAGCCTGGCAGCTGCGTCACCGAGGAAGTGGCGTTGGCGGCGATCGGCGGCAGTCCGACCAGCGTCATGGCGCCGAAGGTGAGGAAGGTGCCGCCGCCGGCGACCGCGTTGGCGGCGCCCGAAGCAAAACCCGCGACAAAGAGCAGGACGGCATCGAAGAATGTCATTGAGGAAACACCAAGGGAATGAACTTTCCCCGCTTAGGAACCTTGCGCGGCTGACGCAACCGACACGGCGACAATAAGATGGTGCCATGCAGGCAAAAAATGTGCTTCAAAGACGTGACAAAGTGCCGAAATAGCGGTATGTGGCCGCCCGAACCGGAAGAACGATCTTCTGGACCCGTCAACAATGGCGGTGTAGCCGTCCCTGCCCAATGCTTTCGGCAAAGGGCATAGCCGAGCGGTCAATGGAACTGCAAGGCGAGCCGAGGACGCTCTGACTGTCGGAAGAACAAGAAGTGGATTTTTGAGATGGACCTCATCCGTCAGCTCGAGGCCGAACAGGCCGCCAAGATCGAAGCCAAGCGCAAGCTGCCCGAATTCCAGCCCGGCGACACCGTGCGCGTCCAGGTGCGCGTCACCGAAGGCAGCCGCACCCGCGTCCAGGCCTATGAGGGCGTCGTCATCGCCCGCTCAGGCTCCGGCTTCCAGGAGAATTTCACCGTCCGCAAGATTTCCTACGGCGAAGGCGTCGAGCGCGTTTTCCCGATCTATTCGCCGATGGTCGAGGGCGTCGAGATCGTGCGCCGCGGCAAGGTGCGCCGCGCCAAGCTCTATTACCTGCGTGACCGCCGCGGCAAGTCGGCCCGCATTTCGGAGAACACCGGTGTGCGCGCCCGCAAGCTGAACGACGAGGAGCGCGACGCTCTGAACGCCGAGCGCGCCCGCATCGAGGCCGAGAAGGTCGCCGCCGCCGAGGCGCTGGCCGTCGAGAAGGCCGCGCAGGACGCCGCCGAGAAGAAGGCTGCCGAGGCCGCTTCGGCCGAGTAAGGCTTTTCGATAGACGCGTTTCGGAAAGGCGGCTTCGGCCGCCTTTTTTCGTTTTGACCACGGGTCTGCTCGACCTCCCGGGCAAGCAGCGTCGCGTTCCTTCATAC